>JAJBVW010000140.1:0-6219 GCA_020866945.1 Oscillospiraceae bacterium | reverse complement strand
AAAGAGCCGCCGCCGGAAAACGAAAGGCTGAGCCTCCACCGCCTTTTGCGGTCTAGTGAGTTAACTGTATTTTCTAATTGTATTCTCCGATAACAAGACCGAGGTGTTTTGTCACACCTCGGTCTTTTCCTTTGAACGATGGTCTATTTAACTTATTTCAGATAATTTAAGAAGCACACGGCCTGTGACTTCCAGGTAATAAGCAAGCTCTTCATTTGATAGCTCGTCCTGGTAAATCGCGTCAATCTTATCCATCATATCCGCATATTGAGCCATATAGCTTGCATAGTCCGCAAGAAGGCCCACTAAATCAGAGGAATCTGCCTCCATATATTCTTTCATGAACTCAACATATTCGTTCATAAATGCCTCATAACTGTCCAATGCCTCTTTGAAATCGGGGTCTATACCATCTGAAGACGTCTCCGTTTCCACTGCACTCTGTTCGGCTTCGGTTTCTTCTATGTACTCTTCTTCTGCATCATTCGATTCCACCAAATCCTCTTGGAGATTCTCGTCATCCCGGACTTCTTCTGTCTCCTCGATTTCATCCGGCTCATCCATTCTAATCATCATAACCGAGCTATCCACATCATATCGAACTGTAACTTTATAACCATCCTCATTATCAGCCCAGAAGTAATCGCTTCCTTTATGATAGTCGATTGTAAATCCATTCTCCCAGCAGGCATCGACATATGCATCATAGTCATCCTGAGAGGTTTCCGCTACATAAATCACAAAGCCGTAAGACGCCTCCCAATAAACCTCTCCAATGTTTGATTCCGGCACTGGGATAAGAGCAGCAATCTCACTCTTCGGCCAAGTAAATTCCCCATACTCCACCGTCTCAACGTCTTCCACTTCCACCGACTCCGAGGCCGAATCCTTGGATCCTGAACCTCCACAGCCAGTCAGAAGCAGCGCAATAGTCGCCGCTCCAAGAACACAAACCACACACTTTTTCATACTTTATCCCTCCATTATTTGATTTAGCGCAAATAAAAAGTGCGCCCCATTGAGGGACGCACTGAAAAAGTGTTTCCCTCATTGTTGCCACACAATCTCGTCCCGATTAAGGTAAGAGTAAAGAGAGATTCCACTTTTTACCAAAGTGGTTCCCTTAATCAAGACTAAATATACGATTGTGTGGCACATCTATTTTACCACGAGTTATGCTGAAACAAAAGAAGTTTTCACGTTTCTGCCAATAAAGTTTTATCTTGTTTTTGGCCATATTGTTTTCTTTTTTTCATATTCTGCAAAACCTGCTCCATTTTTCAAGCACAAAAAAGAATGCCCGTAGCCTCCGTCTGCTCGACTGATGGCTCCGGGCCAATGAACAATATTCGTATTCCGCGCTTTTACAGAGCGGCCTTGGCTTTTTCTACCAGGGCGGTGAAGGCGGCGGGGTCGTTGATGGCGGTTTCGGAGAGCATTTTGCGGTTCATCTCGATACCGGCCTGCTTCAGACCATACATGAAGCGGGAATAGTTGATGCCGTTGAGCTTGCAGGCGGCGCTGATACGGGTAATCCACAGCTTGCGGAAATCGCGCTTGCGCTGCTTGCGGCCGATGTAGGCATAACGCAGGCTCTTCATGACGGCCTGGTTTGCCATCTTATAGTGACGGGACTTGCTGCCCCAATAGCCCTTGGCCATGCCAAGGATTTTATTTCTTCTCTTGCGCGTCATCATCGCGCCTTTAACACGTGCCATCTTTTGTTGCCCTCCTTATTTATACGGGATCATGCGCTTGACAGTCGCGGCGTTGGTGCTGTCGGCATAAGCGCCCTTGCGCAGGCCGCGCTTACGCTTGGTGGTTTTGCCGTGGCCGTTGAGCAGATGGCTCTTGTAGGCGTGGGCGCGCTTGACCTTGCCGTTCTTGGTCAGGGAAAAGCGTTTCTTGGATGCGCTGTGAGTTTTAAGTTTCGGCATCGTTGTCGTTCTCCTTTGATTTTTCTTGCTTGGGCGCCTGCTTTTTGGCAGGCGTCTGGGCCTTGGGGGACAGGAATTCCGTCATCAAACGGCCTTCCAGCTTTGCGCCCTTGTCCACCTTGGCGATGTCCGCGCACTCCCTAGCATACCGCTCCAAAAGCTGTCTGCCCAGGTCTGTATGCGCCATCTCACGGCCGCGGAACCGCACCGTGACCTTCAGGCGGTTTCCCTCAGCCAGGAATCTCTGGCCACTGCGAAGCTTCGTCATGAAGTCGTTCTCGCCAATGGAGGGAGACATCCGTATCTCCTTGACCTCGATGACGTGTTGATTTTTCTTGGCCTCTTTCTCGCGCTTGGCCTGCTCAAAGCGGTATTTTCCATAGTCCATGACCTTGCATACTGGGGGCTTTGCCACCGGGGAAATCATGACCAAATCCAAATCCCGCTCCTGGGCGATTTCCAACGCCTCCTTGGAGGACATGATACCAAGCTGCTCTCCATCCTCGCCGATAAGACGAACCTGCGGCTCTCGGATATTCTCGTTCAACGGATGAGTCGTGTTCGCTATTGCCAGAGCACCTCCCTGTTTGTTTTTGCGCATGAAAAACGCGGATACGAACTCGTATCCGCGCAAAACACAAATTTCCGCAAAATCCCACAGAGGGATAAGGAAACGGTTTGCTGCCGCAGCGCGCTTTTCAGCGGCCGGGCGAGGACGGATACCACCCTATCCTGCTTTCATGCGTGGATTATTTTAACAGAATACTCCCTGTTTGTCAAGTCTATTTTTTCAAAAAAGAGGGTATGCTCCTGCCATGATGAGATTAGAGCTTCTAACCGCCCTGGCCTTGGGCGGCGCGATATACGGCGGCATTGAGGTACTGTGGCGCGGGCACACCCACTGGTCCATGGTGCTGACCGGCGGCGTGTGCTTCGCCTTCATGTATCTGGTGGCCGCTCAACCGAACCTGGCCCGTCCAGTTCAGTATGCCTGGTGCGCCGTACTCGTCACAGCGGTGGAGTTTGTATCCGGCGGTGTGTTTAATAGGCTGCTGGGCTGGAGGATATGGGATTACTCCCATATGCGGCTGAATCTCTACGGCCAGGTGTGCCTGCGCTACAGCCTTTACTGGCTTATATTAAGCGTTCCCGGCTGCGCCCTGGCTCGGCTCCTGCGGAGCCGCGTCTTTCTCGGCGGGTGAAGCGCTTCCGGCCTTTTCCATCTCAATGGCCAGCTTTACGAGGCGGCTGGTACCCAGGCGGTCTGCGCCCAGGGCAATGAAGTCCTCTGCATCCTGAATAGTGGCGATGCCGCCGGCAGCCTTTACCTTCACACGGCTGTCACAGCAGGCACGCAGAAGCTGCACGTCCTCCCGGGTAGCGCCGCCGGTAGAAAAGCCGGTGGAGGTCTTGATATAATCCGCGCCGGAGGCAGACACCACGGCGCACATGATGCGCTTTTCGTCCTCGGTCAAAAGGCAGGTCTCGATGATAACCTTCAGAATATGCCCCTGGGTGAAATCCCGGACTGTCTTGATGTCCTGGAGCACGTCGTCCCAGCAGGCGTCCTTGATCATGGCAAGGTTCGCCACCATGTCAATTTCGCTGGCGCCGTTCTGTATGGCCTCCTGTGCCTCAAACGCCTTGGCACGGGATGTGCTGTAGCCATTGGGGAAGCCAATGACCGTGCAGATGGGCAGCTTGCCCTTCACATAACGGCTGGCTCCGGCCACATGGCAGGGCGGGATGCACACACTCGCAACATTGTAGCGCATCCCCTCGTCGCAGAGGGTCATAATCTCGTCTCCCGTGGCGGTCTGACGCAGCAACGTATGGTCGCAGTGCTTCAAAATTTCGGATACGTCCATAATAAGGTTCCTCCTATCCCGGGCGACGGCCCGGTGTTTATTACAATATTTTTTATCCCCATGCCCCCAGCCGGGGCTGAGATTTTGTCATATACGCCACCGCCGGCCTCATAGACTTGGTTATCCGATATAAACAATGTGAGGTGCGGCAATGGATGAGGTTTACGTCACCAACCGGGCGGAGCTGTGCGGCAGAGCGCTGGCCCTCCCGGAATATTCCCATGAGAGCCGGGGCATACGGTTTTTCACCTTCCCCCTGGAAACACGCCGTCTCAGCGGCACGGCGGACACGCTGAACATCGTTGTGCGTCAGTCCATGCTCCCGGAGGACGCGCCGTTCCCGGCCGGGCAGATACGCATTACCGGGGAGCTTCGTTCCTTCAACAACAAGAGCGGCTCCGGCAACCGGCTGGTGCTGACGATTCTCGCAAGGGAGATACGCCCCGAAAGCGACAGCTATGATGAAAATCATATTTCCCTTCTGGGAACAGTCTGCAAGGCGCCCACCCTGCGGGTGACGCCGATGGGCCGGGAGATATGCGATGTTATTCTGGCCGTGGGCCGGCGGTATCACCGCAGCGATTATATCCCCGTCATCGCCTGGGGACAGCAGGCGCGGCAGACGGCTCTGGTTCCCGTGGGGACACAGCTGTCCGTCCAGGGGCGGCTGCAAAGCAGGCCATATACCAAGGTTATCGACGGCCAGATCTATCAGCGCGTAGCCTATGAGGTCTCCGCCGCCGATATTTTCCCGCTGTGATATGCCCGAAGCCTAACATTTTAATATTAACGCAACTTTCCTCCTCTGTCAATTATTGAAAAACGCTCTGTGATGTATTATTATAATATCATAAGTGTTTTGACTGCCGAGTATATAACTCCTCTTCAGGGAGGATGGCGGGGTCTTCAGGCATGGATGCCGCCGTCTCAATCGCCCGGCACTTTCAATTTGAGGAGGTTCAAAAATCATGACCGTCACCGCCATGAAAGAGCAAATCACTGCCCTGACCCATGAAAAAGGGCTTGACCATCCCCCAAAAATTCTTTTCGCCGCCGCAGAATGCAGCCCCCTGGCAAAGACCGGCGGGCTGGCGGACGTGGTCGGCACGCTGCCAAAATATTTGAAAAAGCTGGGCTTTGACGCACGGGTCATAATCCCCTACCACCGGGTCATCAAGGAAAACTCCGGCGACCCGGTGCAGTAGCTTTTCAGCTTCGAGGTACATCTGGGCTGGCGCACCAAGTGCGTCGGCGTAAATCGGCTGATGCTGGGAAAGATCTGCATCTGGCTCATTGAAAACGAGGAATATTTTGGCGACAGCATTTATCTCCACGACCGGGAGGGCGAGCAATACGCCTTTTTCACCCGCGCCGTGCTGGAGGCTCTGCCCCAGCTGGATTTTATCCCGGACATTATCCACTGCAACGACTGGCACACGGGAATGCTCCCCTTCCTGCTGAAAACCCAGTATTATAATTCCCCCCTGGCGGGAACAAAAACACTGCTCACCATCCACAACATTGCCTATCAGGGCCTGTGCAACTTTGATTTTGTCCAGGACTATCTGGCCGTGCCGGAGGGCAGCTTCGGCCTGATGGAGCGGTTCGGCATGGCGGATTTCCTGAAAGCTGGCTGCATCATGGCCGACCGGGTGAACACCGTCAGCCCCTCCTACGCCCGGGAGATTTGCACCCCGGAATATGGAGAAGGGCTGGACGGGGTTTTGGACTTCCGCGGGGATGTGACCGGCATTGTGAACGGCATTGACAAATCCGTCTGGAATCCCGGCAAGGACAGCAACCTGCCCGTCAACTTCACCCGCGCCAAAATGGTCGGGAAGATACAGTGCAAGACCGCTCTTCTGGAGGAGCTTGACCTGGAAATCATCCCCACACGGCCTCTGATTGGCATGGTGACACGGTTGGCGGAGCAAAAGGGCATAGAGCTTGTCATGGCGGCCATGGACAAGCTGCTGCTGGAAAACGACTTTTCTTTTGTCCTGCTGGGCAATGGCTCCCCTGAATACGAGGGATGGCTCCGCGGCCTGGAGGCCCGCCACCCTGGCCGTGTCTGCGCCTGGATTGGCTATGCCGACAGTTTGAGCCATCGTATCTACGCCGGGTGCGACTTCTTCCTCATGCCCTCCCGCTTCGAGCCGTGCGGCATCAGCCAGATGATCGCCATGGCCTATGGCACGCTCCCCATCGTCCGGGAAACCGGCGGCCTGCGGGACACCGTCCAGCCCTACAACCAATATACCGGCGAGGGCACTGGCTTCTCCTTCGCCCGCATGGATGCAGAGGATATGTCTGACGCGATTTTGCGGGCGCTGGCAGTATACAAAGACAAGGAAACTATGGAAAGCCTGGTTCGGCAGGCCATGGAGGTTGACAACAGCTGCAACAAGTGGGCC
>JAJBVW010000030.1 GCA_020866945.1 Oscillospiraceae bacterium | reverse complement strand
CGTCGTCGGGGGCCTCCTCGCTGGTCTCAGCGGAAGCCTCGCCGCTGGCCTCGTCGGCAGTGGCCTCAGCGCCGTCGCTGAAATCGTGGGCCTCGGTATACTCGTTGCCGTCCTCATCGGTGGGGATGTAGCTCGCATCGACATACTCGGCGGCAATGGCCTCGGGGTCGAAGCTGTAAGCGGTCTCGGTGCCGATGTTTGCGACGTTCTCCTGAGCGGAGAGATCCTCCTCGGAGTAGGTGCCGGTCACGGTCAGGGTCAGCGCGGAGTCGCCCTGGACATACACGGTGCCGTCCGCGGCGGCGATGGTGACGATGGCGCCGTCCTCATCCACGATAATGCTGCCGCCGGTGTAGAGGTTCTGCACGGTGGAGTCAGCGGTCAGGATGATGGTGGAGGTGGCGTCCAGATACACGGAGCAGCCGCGGTCGCCGTTGTCCTCACGCTGGACGAATGCCGTGGTGGCCACGGAGCCGTCGGTGAAGTAGCAGTCAAGATAGCTCCAGGTGTCGAAGATGATGTCGCCCTCGATCTCCTGGTCGATGCAGTACAGCACGCACTCAGAGCCGTTGGCCCCGGCGGTGCCCCAGCCGCGCTGGTTGGTGTTGCAGGCGCACAGCAGGAAGGCGTAGTAGGTCTCAGGATAAATCATCTCCACATCATAGAGGCTGATGTAGCAGTAGGTGTTGGTGGTGTAGAACATCTTGTAGTTTTCAAGGTTCTCGGAGTTCACGGCCTTCAGCACGCCGCCCACCATGGTGAAGTAGGAGGTGCCCTCCTCGGAGTCGCCGGACATGGACTGATAAATCATGACGTTGGAGGCCTCATCGTCGTCAGAGGCGGTGTAGTTGCCCTCCAGGTAGCAGTTATAGACCTTGCCGGGGTTGCGGCCCTCGAAGCAGAAGGCCTGGGCATTCTTGGCGATAAGGGTGGCGTTGGAGACGGTGATGTCGGCCACGCAGTACACGGCGGGGGAGCCGGTGCCAAGGCTGCCGTTGGAGATGTAGGAGCCGCCGTCAATGACCATCAGCCCGCCGCCGCGGTCGGAGCGGATAGCGGCGGAGGAGCCGCCCTCGGTGGTGACGTACAGGTCAGAGGCGTACATGGTGCCGCCGCCGGCCACCATGATGCCGCCGGAGGCAGAGCCGTCGGTGTCAACGATGGAGTCGGAGATGGTGATGGTGGAGTCGCCATAGGCGAACACGCCGTTGGCGCCGGTGGCGTTGGTGTAGACGCTGGAGCCGGTGATGGTCAGGTCTGCGTCCTCATAGGTGTGGACGCCGGAGTTGGTGCCGTAGAAGGAGGCGTCGTCGCCGGACAGGTTGCCGGCGGACTTGACGATGGTGCTGTCCTCGATGACGGCCACAACGCCCTCGCCGGCGCGGACGCCAGCCTCGTTGTCCCCGGTGGATTCGGCAAACTCAACGCCTGAGTAGGTCTCGCTCTCCAGGTCGGTGGCCGCGCCGCCCTCTGTATAGGAGCTGGAGCCGCCGCCGGGCATACCCATGCCCCCGCTGGCCTCGCCGCTGGCAAACGCGCCCACGCTCAGGGCCAGAACCAGGGTCAGGGCCAGGAGGGTGGAGAGGATACGCTTCCAAGTGTGTTTCATTGTTCCTTCCTTTCCGCACAGCTTACAGCAATGGCCGGGCAGTTATTATTTTTTGCCCAGCCCCTTCGTCAACTGTCAGACGTGCTATGGACAATTATAATATAAACATTCGTTAAAGTCTACAACAATTTTAATTTTTTCATGAAAAATATTATAATATAATAACAACTAATCCTCCGGGATGTATCGCCCCTCTAAAACCTTATTTTCCAAAAGCTGAATGCTTCCGTCTGGGGCAAGCTGATACAGGCGGTATATGACGACCTGCAGCGTATCGCCCCGCGCCACCGGGCGGCGCTGGAGGCTCCGGCGGACGACAACGGAGGCGTTTCCCGTCCGCAGCGTCACCTCCCAGTGGCTGCCCCGGAAGGATACGTCCTCCACTATGCCCGGCTGGGCCGCGTCCAGGAGGGGCTTATATTTCTCGTTGTCCGGGCGGAACGCCTCTGCAAATTCCGGGCGTATCAGCGCTTTGGCCCCGGGAGGCGGCGGGGGAAAGCCCGTGAAGCGCCAATCTCCCTCTATCACCGGCACGCCGGTGACGAACTGGGCCACAAAGGACGACGCGGGCTTTAGGTATATCTCCGCCGGCGCGCCGATCTGCTCCACCCGGCCCTGATTGGTGACGATGATCTGGTCCGCGACCTCCAGCGCCTCCTCCTGGTCGTGGGTGACGAAGATGCTGGTGATGCCGAGGCGGGTTATCATCCCCTTCAGCCACTGGCGCAGCTCCTGGCGCACCTTGGCGTCCACGGCGGCGAATGGCTCGTCCAGAAGCAGAAGCTGGGGATTGGGGGCCAGGGCGCGGGCAAAGGCCACGCGCTGCTTCTGGCCGCCGGAGAGCTGGCCGGGAAAGCGCTTTTCAAGCCCCGTCAGGCCCACCAGGTCGATAAGCCCGCTCACCCGCTCCTGTATCTCCCGCCGGCTCTTTTTCTGCACCTCCAGCCCGAAGGCGATGTTGTCCCACACGGACATATAGCGGAACAGGGCGTAATTTTGAAACACGAAGCCTATCCCCCGCTGACTGCAGGGGACGTCGTTTACAAGCTCGCCGTTTATCCGGATTTCCCCGGCGTCCGGGGTTTCCAGTCCGGCAATCATGCGCAGGATGGTGGTCTTGCCGCTGCCGGAGGGGCCGAGCAGGGCGGCCAGCCGCCCCTTTTCGATGGAAAAGCTCACGTCCTTCGATGCCTGGAAGCCGCCGAAGCTCTTGCTGATATGCTTAAGCTCAACATACATGGGTTATTGCGCCTCCTTTTTTCCGTTTTTTCCGGCGATATGCTCCACCACGGCCCGCAGCACCAGCAGAATAATCGCCATGATGACCAGCAGAGACGACACCGCGAAGGCGGCGGTGATGGAGTCCGCCGTGCCGGACATATAGAGCGCGTCTATCTCCAGCGGCAGGGTGAAGGTCTTGCCCCTGGTCTTGGATACGGCGTAGACCGCGCCAAACTCCCCCAGGGCGCGCGCCGTGCATAAAATGATGCCGTAGAGCAGCGCCCATTTTATCTGGGGCAGGGTGATTTTTCGGAAGATACGCCAGCCTCCGGCCCCCATCAGGGCTGCGGCTTCTTCTTCGTCCCGGCCGTTGGCGTTCAGCACAGGAATAAGCTCCCGGGAGACGAAGGGGAATGTGACGAAAATGGTGGCCAGCACCACGCCTGGCACGGAGAACACCAGGGAGATGTCCGTTCCAAGCAGGTCGTTCAGCCACTCCACCGCCGGAGTGGCCCATCCGGAGCGGCCAAAGGTCATGATATAGGCGAGGCCCGCAATGACCGGGGAGATGGAAAAGGGTATGTCGATGGCTGTGGCCAGCACGCCCTGGCCCCGGAAGCGGAATTTCGTCAGCAGCCAGGCTGCCATAAGGCCGAAAAAGGTGTTCACCAGCACGGCGATGACCGTAGCGATCAGCGTCACCCGCAGGGCGGAGGCCACATACTTGGTGCTGATGGCGGAGACATAATAGGCGAGGCCGTTTTTCAGGCTGTTGCCAATTACCGCGCCCAGGGGGAACACGAGCATTACGAGGACAAACAGCACGCTGACGGCGATGAGGATATATTTCCCCGCCCCGCCCCGGCGGGCCGTCGGTTTGTTTTTGTTCATAACCGCCCTCCTTAGCCCAGACGCCGCGCGGCGCGGGCCTGGATGAGATTGATAATAAACAGCAGCGCGAAGGAAATGACCAGCAGCACGAGGGCAATGGCCGCCGCCCCTTCATAGTCCACGTTTCCCGCGTTCAGCTTCTGCATGATGACATAGGACACCACCTGGGTGCCGTTTTTTTCGCTGTTGCCGGAGATATAGATAACGCTGCCGTATTCCCCGATGCCCCGGGCCAGGGCCAGTCCGAAGCCCGCCAGCAGAGCGGGAGTCAGCTCCGGGAGAATGACCTTGAAAAACGTCCGGACGCGGGAGGCGCCCAGCATTTCCGCCGCCTCCTCGTACTGCCCGTCCAGCCCCTCCAGCACCGGCTGCACCGCCCGCACCACAAAGGGGATGCCCACGAACACCAGCGCGATGGTCAGCCCCACGCGGGTATAAGACCCCTGAATGCCAAAGCGCAGGAGAAACTGCCCCATGATCCCCTGGTCAGAATACATCCGGGAGAGGGTGATGCCGGCCACCGCCGTGGGCATGGCGAAGGGCAGCTCAATGAGGCCGTCCAGTATCCGCCGGCCGGGAAAGGTATAGCGCACCAGCACCCAGGCCAGTATCAGCCCGAACACCACGTTCACCGCCGCGGCGATGAACGAGCACAAAAGGCTGGTGCCAAAGGCTTTCAGTACGTTCGCCTTTGTGATGACGGCGAAAAACTCCGCCGGCGTCAGGGTGAACGCCTTGCCCAGAATGGAGCAGAGGGGGATGAGTATCAGAATGGACAGCATGGACACGGTCACGCCCATGGTCAGGCCGAAGCCGGGAATCACCCGGCTCCGGCGACGCGATTTCCGCCGTACAGCCTCGTTCATTCGACCGCCTCATATATCTCGTCGAAAATGGCCCCGTCGTTGAAGAAATCCTCATACGCCTGATCCCAGCCGCCGAAGTCGTCGATGGAGCAGAGGGTCACGGTCAGGTCGAAGGTATCCGCGTATTCCGCGAGAATATCCTGGTCGGAGGGACGATAGCCATATTCCGCCGCGAGGCGCTGCGCCTCGTCGGAATAGAGGTATTCGAGGTAATCATAGGCCACCTGGGCGGTGCCGTTATCCGCCGCGTTTTCGTCCACCACGGCCACGGACGGCTCCGCCAGGATGCTGACGCTGGGGGTGATAATCTCATATTCCCCGGGGTATTCCGAAACGGTCTGAAACGCCTCATTTTCCCACGCGATAAGCACGTCCCCCTGCCCGTTTTCCACAAAGGTCGTGGTCGCACCCCTGGCCCCGGAGTCCATGACAAG
Organism: Oscillospiraceae bacterium; assembly: GCA_020866945.1. Taxonomy (GTDB): domain Bacteria; phylum Bacillota; class Clostridia; order Oscillospirales; family Oscillospiraceae; genus CAJOIG01. The sequence goes on along the minus strand of JAJBVW010000030.1, from coordinate 1,936 downwards.
GACGTTGCTGTACAGGGCAGTCATAAATTCCTTTTGCAGCGCCTCGTCCCCGTCATAGAGCTGACCTGCATAATACCACGCAGCCAGGAAGTTCCAGCAGGCCCCGCCGGAGGATTTGGGGTCGGGGGTGATAATCTCCACGCCGTCCGCTAGCAGATCGTCCCAGTCCTGGATGTCCTTCTCGTTCCCGGCCCGCACCAGGAACACGATGGTGGACGTATAGGGGGAGGAGCTTTCCGGCAGCTCGTCAATCCAGCCGGATTCTATCAGCCCGGCCTGCTCGATGAGGGTGATGTCATGGGCCAGGGCCAGGGTGACCACGTCCGCGTCCGCCCCCTCGATGACGGAGCGGGCCTGGGAGCCGGAGCCGCCGTGGGACTGGATGACCTCTACCTCCTGGCCGGTCTCCTCCAGATACCAGGCCGTGAAAAGCTCGTTATACGCCTCGTACAGCTCCCGGGTGGGGTCGTATGAGACATTGGTGATGGTGATGACGTCGCTGTCCCCGGAGCTGCCGCAGGCGGTCAGCGACGCGAGCAGCAGGGCCGTCAGCAGGACAGGGATGATTTTTCTGGTGATGCGAAGCATAAAATTCCTCCTTTTTACGCAAACGATTGCGTTCCGGCTTTCCTCTTTTGTCTCTTGAAAAATGATTGAAAAATCCCGAAAATATGCTATACTTTTGAGAAAGTATGAGAAAATCATGCCACGTTTTGCCGCGCGAGGCAACAGAAATTGTGCAATCGTTTGCACTAGCTTATAAAAGGAAAGGAAGGCTCGCCCATGTCCCTGAAGGAAATCGCCGCCATGACGGGAACGTCCGTCTCCACCGTGTCCAGGGTGCTCAGTGGAAAAAGCCCCAAATGCGCGTCTCAGTCGGTGGCGGATAAGATACGGGCCGCCGCCCGGGAGCTGGGCTATGTGCCGAATCAGTACGCCCGGGCGCTGAAAACCGGGGCGGGAGACGCCCCGGCTCCCTGGCGGGTGGCGGTGGTGGTATTCCGGCTGTCTTCCCTGGCGGATGACCCGTTTTTTGAGGAGCTTTACCGCTGCGTGGAGACAGAGCTGCTGGCCCGGGGCTGCCGGGTGCGGCTGCTGGCCCAGCCGGACGGGGCGGCGCTGGAGACCCTCTCCGAAGCGGACGGGGTGGTGCTCCTGGGCCGATGCAACCAGGCCCATATCGCCGCCGTCCGGGAGCGGAACCGCAGTCTGGTGGGCCTTTGGCGCAACCCCATGGAGGGGGAGCTTGACCAGGTCTTTTGCAGCGGGGAAAAGGCCGCCCAGGCGGCGGTGGATTATTTGATAAGCCTGGGCCACCGGGACATTGCTTATATCGGGGACGGCTCCGCCGAGGGACGGTTCGTGGGCTATACCCATGCCCTGCTGGAGCATCAGATTCCTCTCCGCCTGCCGCTGGTATACGAGACCGGCCAGACCCGGGAGGAGGGCCGGGCCGCCATGGAGCGGCTCCTGGCGGAGCAAAAGGCCACCGCCGTCCTCTGCGCGAACGACTGGACGGCCCTGGGTGCGCTGGAGGCGCTGAAGGCGCACGGGGGCAAAAAGGCGGCGCCCGTCTCTGTCATCTCTATCGACAATATCGAGGCCTCCGTCCGCTCCGTTCCCATGCTGACCACCATGAACGTCCCCCGGCAGGACATGGCCCATCTGGCCGTGTCCCTGCTCATCGACCGCTTGGAGCGCGGCCACAGCGAATATCTCTCCCTGGAGCTGCCCGCAAGGCTGATGGAGCGGGACAGCTGCTACCTGAAAGCCTGAACCTGTAAAAAACCTACCCCCAAAAGGGAAAATTTTTCGCATATCGGCCCATTTCCTATTGACTTTATAGGGAATTGTGGTATACTGGCCTCAAGGATTAAGCGCTTCCTTAGACAATATGTAATGACCTCCGATTTGTAGAAACGTGGATTTACCTGTA
>JAJBVW010000172.1 GCA_020866945.1 Oscillospiraceae bacterium | reverse complement strand
GGCTTTGGCGGCATCGACTGACAGTGTCTTGCCCGCAGCCGGGCTGAGCGCTAATCAGCGTCCGCACCCTGCATAAAAACAAAAAACGGCCATGCCTCCGCGTCTCAGACGCGGGGTGCATGGCCGTTTTCCTGCTTCGCTTTTTCGCAGGATATGCAGGGCATGACAGGGAAAACTTATATGCCTCGCTCCGTTAAAAAAGCTACCCAAAGGCCGCCGAACGCTGTATAATAGAGAAAACGGCGGTCATGATAATGCAAATCAGCGGCGACGGAAGAAACGGAGGAACAGCATGACAAAAAACAATCCGATTCTATATATCATCATCCCCTGCTACAACGAGGAGCGGGTGCTGCCAATCACCTGCGGGATGTTTCTGGAAAAGCTGAACGGCCTGATTGGCACGGGGAAAATATCCGAGGACAGCAGGATTCTGTTTGTCAATGACGGCTCGAAGGACGGTACATGGGACATCATCTGCCGCCTCGCGGGAGAGGACAGCCATTATATTGGCATCGCCCAAAGCCGGAACCGCGGCCATCAGAACGCCGTCCTGGCGGGCCTGATGGAGGCGAAGGACAAATGCGACATCACCATCTCCATCGACTGCGACGGTCAGGACGACTTAAACGCCATGGACGCCATGGTGGACGCCTATCTGGACGGCTGCGAGATCGTATACGGCGTGCGAAGCCGCCGGGACACGGACACATTTTTCAAGCGCTTCACGGCGGAGAGCTTTTATAAGCTCCTCAACTGGATGGGCGCAGAGGTGGTGTTCAATCACGCGGATTACCGGCTGATTAGCAGCCGGGCGCTGGCGGAGCTTGCAAACTTCAGGGAGGTCAACATCTTCCTGCGGGGCATGGTGCCGCTCGTGGGCTTTAAGAGCACCAGCGTCTATTATGAGCGGCATGAGCGGCTGGCCGGAGAGAGCCACTATCCCCTGCGAAAAATGCTGGCGCTGGCCTTTGACGGCATTACGAGCCTCTCCATCAAGCCCATCCGCATGATAACGGCCCTGGGGCTTGTTATCGCGGTTTTGAGCTTCATCGGCGTTATCTGGGCGGTGGTAAGCAGCCTTGTCGGAAACACGGTGGCGGGCTGGGCCAGCACGGTCTGTATCGTGTGTCTCATGGGCGGCATCCAGCTTCTGTGCCTGGGCGTCATCGGGGAATATATCGGAAAGATATACCTCGAAACAAAGGCCCGCCCCCGCTATATCATCAGCGAGCGCACCTGGGAGCAGCGGGAGGATTAAGGAGTCTCTGCATCACTCCGCCGCTGTCTCCTCCCCGGCCAGAAGCTGCGCGGCGGCGCGGCTGTTGGTTTTCTCCCGCTCCCTCAGCTGGGACAGGGAGCGGGACAGGGTCTCCCCGTCCAAATCGAGCGCCTGGTCGATCAGGGCGCACAGGCTTTCCTCTGTTGCGTCCTCCAGGGACAGGAGAGGCAGGCCCGCCTCCCGGCAGAACGCATCCACCTTGGGGTCATAGCTGACTCCGGCGGCGGGGATGCCCGCCCGGAGGGCGAATATCAGGCCGTGGAGCCGGATGGACACCATGACGTTCATCCGCTCAAAACGCATACTGGCCGGGCATATGGCATAGGGCACATCCTCCAGCTCCGCCAGAACGGACTGGACGGCGGCCTTGTCCTCCGGGGCGAAAACATAAAACACCGGGGCGAGATTATACCGCCGCCAGGCGTACCGGGCGGCCTCTGCAAAATCCGGGACGTGTATCCAGAATCCCGGCCAGGGCCGGAGGGCAAAGCCAATCTGCTGCCTGCGGCTTCCGGCCTTCGGCGTCAGATACAGCGCCGGGTCGGCCCCCAGGAGCAGCCGGGGTCTCGTCACGCCCCAGGCGGTCAGGGTGTCCAGGCTGTCCCGGTCGCGGACGGAAATCACGTCTGCGCACTGGTTCAGGCATTCCGCCGTCCGCCGGCGGGCCTTCTCCACCCGGATGGGGCCGATGCCGCAGCCGTAAAGCTCCACGGCGCAGCCCATTTTTTTCGCCATGCGGATAGCAAAAAGATAAAACCACAGGCTCCGGCGGCTGGTCACATCCTGCAGAAGGCTGCCCCCGCCGCTGATAAACAGGCCGGCCCGGCGCATGGCCAGCAGCCAGCCGGGGACGTTCCAAAGCCCCCGGGCCGCCACATGGAACCGGCGGGCCGTCCGCTTTGGCCGGTGGGCGATGACCGTGAAGGAAAGCCCCCCGTCAATGCGGCGCAGAGCCGCCAAGATGCCCCGGAGGGTATCGTCGTCCCCGGCGTTTTCCAGTCCATAGGCCCCGGATATGACCACGCCCTGCCGGGCGTTTTTCTTTTTTTTCAGTGGTTCCTTCATCCAACGCTCCCTCTTGAGAAAGTCTCGGGTTTGTTATACAATATATGAAAACCTGTACTCACAGGCGCCAAGCGGTAGGACCGCTTTTCAAAATAATCACAGGACAGTTCAGTCTATTATACATGAAAACACAGGAAGGGACAAGATGACCAGGATTTATTTGATTCGCCATGCCGAGGCCGAGGGCAATCTCTATCGCCGCGCCCAGGGGCAGTATGACGCGAATGTCACCCAGCTGGGCCGAAAGCAGATTGCGGCCCTGGCGGAGCGGTTCCGGGACGAACCGATCGACGCGCTGTGGGCCAGCGACCTGAACCGGGCCGTCTCCACGGCCAGCGCCATCACAAAATATCACCCGGAGCTTACCGTCCACGTCAGCCCCGCGCTGCGGGAGGTCTGCATGGGCGTATGGGAGGACTCGCCCTGGGGCGCGCTGGAGCGGGATTATCCCGAGCAGATGACCCTTTTTGCCACGGATACCGCCCGGTGGCACGTCCCCGGCAGCGAGGCATTCAGCGAGGTGCCGCTACGGCTGGAACGGTCGCTGCTGGGCCTTGCGGCCACCTATCCCGAGAAGACGATAGCCGTGGTGAGCCACGGCCTCGCCATGCGCACCCTGTTCTGCAAAATCCTGGGCGTTCCCTCGGCGGAAATCTCCAAAATCCCCTATGGGGACAACACCGCCGTCTCCCTGCTGACGGCGGAGAACGGGAAGCTGGGCCTGGAATTTTATAACGACGTCTCCCATCTGCCTGAGGAGCTGAGCACCTTCGCCCGCCAGTCCTGGTGGCGGTCAAAGGGTATCGGCAAGGAGGACACGCTCCTGGAGCCGATGGATCCCCGGAAGGAGGGGGACGAGTATTCCCGCTGCTATGCCCAGACCTGGCGGGCCAGCCACGGGAACTTGAACGGCTATACCCCGTCGCTGTATCTCCATCTCGCCATCCAGCACGTCCGGCAGGATCCGGCCTGCCTGACCAGGCTGACCGTGAAGGGCCAGCCCGCCGGGCTGATTGAGCTTGACCCCCTCCGGGGTGTGGAGGAGGAGGCCGGGTGGATAAGCCTTTTGTATGTGGAGCCGGAATACCGCGGAATGCGGCTGGGCGTCCAGCTCATCGGCCACGCGGTCAGCCATTTCCGCCGCCAGGGCCGGAAGCATCTGCGCCTTCATGTATCCCAGACGAACGAGACGGCCATCGGCTTTTATGCCGCCTGCGGCTTTCAGCAGATTGGCGTCACGGATGGGGTCGGCGGGCCGCTGTATCTCATGGACATGGACATCGCCCAAAAGCCCTGGACGCTGCCATGAGCGGGCCGCTGCTTATGACCACGCCCCCGGTGGTGCAGCATCTGACCGTGGCCCCCGGGCGGCGGATTATCGCCGTTTCGGACATCCACGGGAATCTGCCCTATCTGAAGGGGCTGCTGAAAAAATGCGCCTTTTCCAAAAGCGACGTGCTCGTTATCGTGGGGGATTTGCTGGAAAAAGGCCCCGACCCTCTGGGAACAATGCGGTGGGTCATGGCCCTGAGCCGGGAATATGAGGTGCACACCCTCTGCGGCAACTGCGATTTCTGGCACAATTTCTGCGACCTGCCGGACGACCCGGACATGGACGCCTTTTATATCCGCTATCTGCTGGGCCGAAACAAGGGCTGGGGAGACGGGGTCATCGCCCAAATGCTCCGGGCGCTTGGCGTCCCCATCGGGCCAGACATGGATTTAAGGGCTGCCAAGCGGGCGGTGGCGGCAGGCTTTCCGGCAGAGCTGGATTTTATGCGTCGTATGCCGCACATCCTGGAGACGGAGGACTATATCTTTGTCCACGGGGGCTATGTGCCGGAGCGGGGCGCCTTCGCCTGCATGAAGCTGGACGCCTATCGCACGGTGGCAAAGCCCCATCGGAAGTGGACAATCGTGGGCCATTGGCCCCTGGTGCTGTATCATGAGACCATCACCGACGCCCGGCCCATTATCGACCGCGACCTGCGCCTCGTCAGCATAGACGGGGGCTGCGTTGTGAAGGACGACGGCCAGCTCAACGCCTTTTTCCTGCCGGACATGACCTGGACGTCCTATGACGCCTTTCCCGTGGCCCGCGCCGCCGAGAGCCAGCGGGAAAGCGAGACCCATTTTTATATCCGTCACGGGGACAACGCCGTGGAGCTTCTGGCCTGGGGCCGGGAGTTTTGCCGCTGCCGCCACATCCGCACCGGCTATGAGATGGACGTGCTGACGTGCAACATCCTCTCCCGGGAGGGCAGCCGCGCCTGGGTAAACGACTGCACGGACTACCGCCTGCCCCTGGAGGCGGGGGATGAAATCTCCATCGTCCGCACCACCACACGGGGCTATCAATGCAAGCGAAACGGCATCTCCGGCTGGTATGACGGGCCGATTGAATCATAAAAGGAAGAACCCTTCTCATGCAGAAAAACCGTTTTCAGGAGCAGTCTTTGCTCAAGATATTTCTCTCCTATTTTAAGCCCCACAGGGGGCTGTTTGCGCTGGATATGGCCTGCGCGCTGGCCATCGCCCTGATCGACCTCGCCTTTCCCTTTGTGTCGAGGTGGTGTATGTATACCCTCCTGCCGGAAAACGCCTTCGGCCTCTTCTGGGCCGTGATGGGCGCGGTGACGGCGGCCTATGTGCTGCGGTCTGTATTTACGTATATTATCGGCTACTGGGGTCACACCTTCGGCATCCGGGTGGAGGCGGACATACGGAAAGACCTGTTTCAGCACGTCCAGACCCTTGGCTTCGACTACTTTGACAGCAGCCGCACCGGCCAGCTGATGAGCCGCCTGACGACTGACCTTTTCGACGTCACGGAGCTTGCCCACCACGGGCCGGAGGACTTGTTCATTTCCGCCGTCACCATCGTGGGCGCGCTTATCATCATGTTCACAATCCAGTGGCGGCTGGCCCTGGTGCTGACAGTCATGCTGCCGGTGTTCTTTTGCGTAATATGGCGCTGCCGCCGTTCCATGCGGGACGCCTCTGCCGCCGTGAAGGAGACCACTGGCCGCATCAACACGGAGATAGAATCCTGTCTCTCCGGCATGAAAACCGCCAAGGCCTTCGCGAACGAGGAACGGGAGCTGGAAAAATTCACCGTCTCCAACGAGCTGTTCAAGGTCTCCAAGCGCCAGTTTCACAAGGCCATGGGCCGCTTCAACGCGGTCATGGAGTTTTTCCTGTGTATGCTGTCCGTGGCGGTCATCGCCGTCGGGGGCGCGCTCATCATGGCGGGACAGCTGAACGTCATCGACCTTGTCACGTTCAGCCTGTATGTCACGTCCTTTGTAAGCCCCATTCGCCGCCTGTCAAACTTCACGGAGACATTTGCAAACGGCATGGCCGGACTGCGCCGGTTCGTGGCGCTTATGCGCACCGACCCCACCCTCACCGACGCCCCGGACGCCGCGGAGCTTACGAATGTGCAGGGCGCGGTGGACGTGGACAGCGTCGATTTCGCCTATCGGGAGGGCCGGCCCGTCCTGCACGGCATCGACCTGCACATTCAGCCCGGAGAGACGCTGGCCCTGGTCGGCCCCTCCGGCGGCGGCAAGACCACGCTGAGCCAGCTCATTCCCCGGTTTTACGACGTGACCGCCGGAGCCATCCGCATCGACGGTCAGGACGTCCGCACCGTAACCCAGCGCTCCCTGCGCCGGAGCATAGGCGTGGTGCAGCAGGACGTGTTTCTGTTTGCCGGGACCATTGGGGACAACATCCGTTATGGCCGCCCGGACGCCTCCATGGAGGATGTCGTCGAGGCCGCGAAGCGGGCGGAGATATACGAGGACATCCTCGCCATGCCGGAGGGCTTTGACACCGAGGTGGGCGAGCGGGGCGTGCTCCTCTCCGGGGGCCAGAAGCAGCGGGTCTCCATCGCCAGGATTTTCCTGAAAAATCCCCCGGTGCTTATCCTGGACGAGGCCACCTCCGCTCTGGACAGCGTCACCGAGGCCCGGATACAGAAAACCTTCGACGCCCTTTCCGTCGGCCGCACGACCATCATCATCGCCCACCGCCTCTCCACTGTCCGGGGTGCGGAGCGCATCGCCGTGATAGACCATGGGACAGTGACAGAGCTTGGCTCCCATAAAGAGCTGATGGCCCAAAACGGCGAATACGCCGCCCTTGTAAAAGCACAGGAGGTCAAAGCATGAACGACCGCTATACCTTTCATCTCGCGTCCCCCCTCGGCCCCATCACCCTGGCGGGGGAGGGAGACGCGCTGACCGGGCTGTGGTTCGATGGGCAAAAATATTTTGGAGAAACCCTTGGCCCGTCAGGCGATTTGCCTGTGTTCCGCGAGACCGCGAAGTGGCTGGAGGTCTATTTTTCCGGCCATGACCCAGGCCCCACGCCCCCGATTCTTCTGCGGGGGACGCCGTTTCAGATGGCTGTCTGGGAGCAGCTTCGGGCTATCCCCTACGGACAAACCACCACCTACGGAGCCATCGCCCGCGCCATCGCCGCCCAGCGGGGCCTGGAAACCATGTCCGCCCAGGCCGTAGGCAGCGCCGTGGGCCGAAACCCTGTCTCTATCATGGTTCCCTGCCATCGGGTCATAGGCGCAAACGGCGCTCTCACCGGCTACGCCGGAGGCCTGGACGACGAAGCCGCCCTTCGGGCATGAGCAGTCAAAAG
>JAJBVW010000192.1:6122-7073 GCA_020866945.1 Oscillospiraceae bacterium | reverse complement strand
GGGGATGCTTTCCGGCACATGAGAACACAGCGGCATGGCCAGCTGCCGCAGGACGCAGACCTCATAGGGGAAGGCCGTGTCCAGCTGCACATCCGCCTTATGGCGGAAGGGGTCGATGTTCTGCCGCTCTCCCCGGCGGACATTGGCCCACATCTGCATGGTCTCCTCCGGGTCGGTGCCGCGAAACAGGCTGTCCCGCACCACGCGGCGCACCAGCCGCAGCCAGGAACCCTTGAAAGCATACTCCCCATCGTCGTCCACAAAGTTAGAGCTGGCACTGACGTAGAGCTTGAACGCCTCCGGGTGGACGGTGGTGATGCTGTCGTTCAGGGCGTGAATGCCCTCAAAAATGGCCACCTCGTTTTTCCCCAGCCGCAGGGAGGCGGACGGCTCAATGATACGCATCCGGCGGGAGAACTCATACTTGGGAACGAATATCCGCTCCCCCTGGGTCAGGCGGGTGAAATGCTCGTTCAGCAGTTCCATATCCAGGCACGCCGGGCTTTCCAGATCCGGCTCTCCCTCCGGGGTGCGCGGCACGGTCTCGGGCCGGACGGTGCGGAAATAGTTGTCCAGCGAGACGCTGTGACTTTTCACCCCCCGACGGGCCAGCGCGTCCCGCAGCTTCATGGCCGTGGTGGTCTTGCCGCTGCCGGAGGGGCCGGACAGCAGCACGATAGGGCTGTTGGGAAGATTATCCAGTATCATGTCCCCCACCTGCTCCACCCGCCGGTCATAGTCCCGGTCGCAGGCCAGCAGCAGCCCCTTGGGGTCGGAGGTCGCCTGGGCGTTTATATCCTCTATATCAAAGGCCATGGGCGGCCTCCTTTCTGTCCATCGTGAAACGCTTCAAAAAAATCAGCTCCTTTTGCCATATTGTACCGCAAAAGGAGCTGCCTCGTCAAGATCAGGACAGGGTTATTCCTTCGCCACCGCTTCCCCCAGGGCTAT
>JAJBVW010000192.1:0-6112 GCA_020866945.1 Oscillospiraceae bacterium | reverse complement strand
TATCATATCCCCCACCTGCTCCACCCGCCGGTCATAGTCCTTATCCCCGGCGCGCAGAAGCCCTTCCGGGTCTGACCGGGCAAGGGCGTTAATGTCCTCAATGTCGAAAGCCATAGTTTATGCCTCCTGCTGCATTCGCTCAATGTATTCCTTGGGATATTTGGGGTTCATCCGCCGCTGGATGGAGCCGTCCGGGCCGGGGATTTTCGTGGAGCCTCCCGCCCCCATAGCGTAAATAGGGGCCAGCTCCTCCATCATCAGAATGTTATAGAGGTTTTCCGTTCCCGGCCTGGCCCAGCCCACGTTTTCCCAGCCGCCGGACATATATTTCTGCCGGTAGAGATAATAGGGGACATATCCGGCCTCCGTCAGCCGCTCCACGGCGTAATCCACCATCCGGCCCACGGCCGCTCCATCCGGCAGGGCCTGGGGATGCTCCGCCAGGCGGGAGCCGTTTTTGATGGCCAGGGTGTGAACGGTAACATTCTCCGGCCCCAGGGCCAGCACCGTGTCAAGGCTGGCTTGGAACCCCTCCACGCTGTCTCCCGGCAGACCGGCAATCAAGTCCATATTCACCTGAAAATCCCCCGCCCGGCGCACCAGAGAGAGGGCATCCACCACGTCCCGCGCCGTATGGCGGCGGCCTATGGTTTCCAGCACCGCATCCGACATGGTCTGTGGATTCACGGAAACCCGGGTGACCCCGTGGTTTTTCAGCACCGCCAGCCGCTCCATGGTAATGGTGTCAGGCCGCCCCGCCTCCACGGTATATTCCCGCAGGGCGGACAGGTCGAAGCATCGCTCCATCTGGCCGCACAGCCGGTCGAGCTGTTCCGGGGACAGAGTGGTGGGCGTTCCCCCGCCGAAATACAGGGACACCGGGCGCTGCCCCGCCTCCCGGATTTTCTCGCCCAGCCGCTCGATCTCCCCGGCCAGGGCGTTCAGATATGGCTCCATCAGCGCCTGGCTGCTCCCCACGGCGCTGGAGATAAAGGAGCAATAGGCGCAGCGGGTGGGGCAGAAGGGGATGCCCACATACAGCCCCACATCCCCCGGCTCCAAACTGGCTTTGGCATCCAATGCCGCCCGGGCCGTCCGCTCGCAAAGGGCAGCGCGCCGGGGAGAAACGTCAAAATCGGCGGCAAAATCCTCCCGGCTGCGGCCCGCCGTCAGATATTGGGCCATGAGCTTTCCCGGCTTCACCCCGGTCAAGGCCCCCCAGGGGGGGCGAGAAATCCCGGAAGCCAGCGCCGCCCGATAAAAGGCCAGCTTCACCGCCCGCTGCTCCCGGCGCACCCGCTCCCGCTCTCCCTCGTATGGCTCCACCCTGGCCCGGCCCTCAAAGACCCGGCCCTGCTGGATGAGACGGCATACCGCCTCCCCTGCCGCAAGGGAAAGCTCCGCCCGATCGTCAGCCGGCTCCCCGGATGGATAGACGGGCCGCTCCTGCGGAAACAGGGTCAGAAGCATCTGCTCCGCTGCGTATTTATACGAATGGCCTGAAAAGTAAAGATTCATGGACGCGCCTCTTGACAAAAACAGTTTGCAGTGGCAGGATATATTTTGGTATAATGTTTCCCGCCGGATTTCTTTCTATCCAGTATACCACACATAGCAAGCCTCCGGCGAGCCAATTTTACCATATTTATACAGCAAGGAATGATTAAAAAACCATGGCAAAAACTGACGTTGTCATCGTCGGGGCAGGCCCCGCCGGCATCTTCACCGCCATTGAAATGCTGCGGCGCGGCTCCACGAAGAAAATAACTATCATGGAAAAGGGCAAAAGCGTGGAGCAGCGCCACTGCCCCAAGGCGGAGACCAATCGCTGCATGAACTGCAAGCCCAACTGCGCCATCACCACCGGCTTCTCTGGGGCCGGAGCCTTTTCGGACGGCAAGCTGTCCCTGTCCTGCGAGGTGGGAGGGGATTTGCCAAACCTCATCGGCTCGGATCTGGCCCAGGAGACCATAAACTACACCGACGGCATCTACCTGGAATTTGGGGCCGACGAGCACGTAGAGGGTCTGGAGGAGACGGAGGAGGTCAAGCAGATCCGTACCCGCGCCATCCAGGCGGGGCTGAAGCTGGTGTCCTGCCCCATCCGGCACCTGGGCACGGAAAAGGCCCAGCGGCTCTATGAGGACATTGAGCATTGGCTCCAGGACAAGGGGGTGGAGATCCTCTTTCAGACGGAGTGTACCGGCCTCATCATCCGGGAGGGCCGGTGCCAGGGCGTCACCTTCACCGACGGACACCAGGACTTTGAGCTTTATGCTGACGAGACCGTAGTGGCCACAGGCCGCCGGGGCGCGGACTGGCTGGAGGGGCTGTGCTCCACCTACGGCATCGACCACGTCCCCAGCACGGTGGACATCGGCGTCCGGGTGGAGGTGCGAAACGAGGTCATGGAGACGGTGAACCGGGCCTTCTATGAGTCCAAGCTCATCGGCTACCCGCCCCCCTTTAAAAATAAGGTGCGAACCTTCTGCCAGAACCCCGGCGGCTTCGTGGCGCAGGAAAATTACGACAACGGCCTGGCCGTGGTCAACGGCCACTCCTATAAGGAGCTGAAAAGCGAGAACACGAATCTTGCCATCCTATGCTCCCACAACTTTTCTGTCCCCTTCAACCCGCCCATCGCCTACGCCCAGAAGGTGGGAGAACTGACCAATATGCTGGCAAACGGCCAGCTTCTCGTCCAGCGGTTCGGGGATATTCTGGACGGCAAGCGCACCTGGCAGAAGGAGCTTGACCGCTCCAACGTCCGCCCCACCCTGCCGGACGTAGTGGCCGGAGACATCACCGCCGCCATGCCCTACCGGGCCATGATCAACATTATAAACTTCATCAAGGCCATGGATCAGGTAGTCCCCGGCTTCGCCGCCTATGAGACCCTGCTCTATTCCCCGGAGCTGAAATTCTATTCCAACTGCATCCGCATGGACAAGGACTTCAACACCAACGTCCCCGGCCTGCACTGCCTGGGCGACAGCTCCGGCTGGACACGCGGCCTGATGATGAGCTCCGTCATGGGCGTTCTTATGGGCCGGAAGCTGGTATAATAAATCGGAGGTTATACATTGCTGAAAACAGTATTATTCGACCTGGACGGCACACTGCTGCCCATGGATCAGGACGCTTTCGTCCATGGATATTTCTCACTCCTGGCAAAAAAACTGGCGCCCCACGGTTATGAGCCGAAGGCGCTGATAGACGCGATATGGAAGGGCACGGCGGCCATGGTAAAAAACGACGGCAGCCAAACCAATGAATCCGCCTTTTGGGAGGAATTTTGCCGCCTGTGCGGTTCTCAGGCCATGAACGACATCCCCCTGTTCGAGGAATTTTACGCCGTGGACTTCCAGCAGGCGCAGTCCTTCTGCGGCTTCCAGCCCAAAGCAGCAGAGACGGTTCGCCGCCTGAAGGAAAATGGCATCCAGGTGGCCCTGGCCACAAATCCCATCTTCCCCGCCATCGCCACGGAGAGCCGTATCCGCTGGGCTGGTCTGTCCCCGGAGGATTTCGCGCTCTATACCACCTATGAAAACACCAGCTACTGCAAGCCCAATCCAGCCTATTTCACTTACGTTATCCGCCGTCTGAACGCAGACCCGGCGGCCACCCTGATGGTAGGAAACGACGCCACCGAGGACACCGCCGCCCAGGCCGCCGGCCTGGACGTATTCCTCCTGACCGACTGCCTCCTGAACCCCGACAACAGAGACATAGAAGCCTACCCTCACGGCGACTTCGACGCGCTGTGGTCGTATATCCAGAATCGGATATAAGGGCCAAAAAACACAACCGCCGCCGGTATTTCCGGCGGCGGTTCCTGCGTTTTGATGTTAATCCTCAGTGGTTTCTTCTGTTTCCACAGTCTCCGCCTCAGAGGCTTCTTCCTCCTCGGCAGATTCTTCCTCCGCGGTCAAAATCTCCCATATGTCGTCATACAGGCCATCCACGGTGGAGCTGGATACGAGATAATACGTATCGCCGTTCAGCTGGCAGAGGTACTGGGTGCTGCTGTACTTCCAGAACGTAACTGTTACCTCCTGCCAGGTGTCGGAATCCCGCTGGAAGGTCAGGGTCATGACCTCGGAACGGCCCTCCTCCGTGTCGGCAAGGCTCGCGGCGGTCAGGGCATATACATCGTCCAGCCACGCGTCCATTTCGTCCGCGTCCAGGCTTCGGTCTCCGATGGTGTAGATATTCACCTGGGTCTCCACCATCTCGGTTTCTGATTCTTCGGCGTCGGTGTCTTCGGATTCTTCGGTCTCTTCCGATTCCTCGTCCTCCTCGGCCTCGACCTCCACCATCTCGATAGTATAGGTACATTCGATTTCATAGGTATCTGTTCCGTCCAGCGTCACCGCAATGGTGGTGACGGTATCCCAGTCCAGAGGCGTCAAAGTCAGAGGCGTCATGGATGCCCAGTCCGGGTACATCAAGCCGTCCAGGGTGGATCCATCGGCCAGATAGACCATATTGGAACCGGTCAGCCGGACATACACATAGCCGCTGGTATAATCCCCAAATTCCAGGGTAAAGGTCTGCGTCTCCCCCTCTGAATCCAGATAGGTCAGCGTAGCGACGCCCTGGGGATCGTCCAGACCGTATTCAGACAAATCCTCTGCATTCCAGGTCTCACACGAGAGGAAGGAAACGCCGCTGACAAGCTCATACAGTGCCGCGGCGGAATCCGCGTCCAAAGCTGTAACGCCCGTTGTGACCGATATAGTCTCGGCTTCGGCCTCAGCTTCTTCCGTTTCCTCAGAAGCCTCGACCTCTTCCGTTTCCTCTGCTTCCTCAGAGACCGTATCGGCTGCCGCCGTATAATCCACGCCGTCCAGCTCTGTCAAAAACCAAGTATAGGCGTTCGTATAGTAAATATCCGAAGCATCCTCCACATATTCGACGGTATAGGAGGTCACATCCGTCTCCACGGTCAGGCTCAAGACAGAGGCCACATCCTCCGGCGTACTCTCCAGCTGGAGCAGATCGTCTATCTGCACCTGGAAAGCCCCGGCCAGCAGGCCGGATTCCGTATAGACCGAGGTTCCTCCGTCAACACGGACGTAATATTCCCCAGTCAGGCTGATGCTGCCCACGGCATAGCTCACGGTGTTATCCGCTGTAGATGCCTCCACCGTCAGGGTCGGCTCGTCCAGACCGTACTGTTCAAAGTCCTCTACATCCGTCACCTCCTGGGAGGCGCAGGTGGAGGAGACGGCAGTAATCAGCGCCTCCACAGCAGTCTGGTCGATAGGGCAGGTCTCGTCGTCAGCGTTGACCCATTCCTCCGCATCCGCATCATAAGTAAGATTCACCGTCTCATCGCCATACGTCCAGGAGAGGGCCGTCACATCGTCATATTCGCCCACGGCCAAGTCGATGTCGTCATCTGTTATCTCCAGGGCCGCGTCAGCAGCCTCCTTCTGGGTGGTCAGGTAATTTATCAGTCCCCACGCGCCCAGCAGTACGGCCAGCGCCGCCACCAGCACGCCCAGTTTTGCGCCCCGCTTCATCAGCGCCGCCTCCTTCTAATGAATATCACCACGCCGGAGGCCAAAAACAGCACCGGCACAATCACCACCAGCAGAATCTTCAGGGTGCTGGCAGAGCTGTCCGAGAAGGACAGGTAATCGCTGCTGATGGTCTTGGTGTGGATAGAAATGGAAGAATCCTTCTCACACAGCCAGTCCACTGCGTTCAGGAACAAATCCTCATTGGCCCCGGAAACCAGTCCGCTGTAGTCCGATTCCATGAAAAGCGTAGAGGTGAACACCACCATCTTCCCGCCGGAGCTGGCGCTCTCCACCGCCGCCCCCAGAAGGAACGGGCCGGCAGGGTCGTCGTCGGTCTGCTCGTAGCTGGTCAGACCGGTCAGGCTCTCCTTGATGTAGGAGGAGCTGCTGCTTGTCAGCAAGGCCGTGACCGTCAGGTCGTCGTTCTCCCCAATCTCCGTCAGGCCCTGGGCATCAGGCATCAGCACGCTGTAGCCGTCCTCCGTCAGAGGAGAGGTAATGTCGTGGCTCCCCAGGGTGGGCAGCACCAGGTCGATATAGCCGTAATAGTAGTAGCTACTGTTGCTCTCCAGCACGTAGCCGTT
>JAJBVW010000212.1 GCA_020866945.1 Oscillospiraceae bacterium | reverse complement strand
GTGTTCATCTTTCCTTTATCCTCCTCTGATTTGTGCGGTCAATGACCATCTATGTACGGTCAATAGTTGACCATCTATGTGAAGTGTGGCTGATTACCACACCCTCTTTCTCCATATACGAGATAGAGACTGTCGCTTACGGACAGCTTCCTTATATAAATATCTATCGCTCAGCGCACCTGGCACTGTGATTATCACAGCATCACTGATTGCCGCTTATTGCTGATTGCTGATTACCACACGCTATGTTACCTATGAATTTGAAATCATCCTTCTTTTCATATTTCAAGTTCGCGCGACTTTCTGAAATAATCAGATTAAAATTGAGCCATCAATTTCAAATTCAATAATTCATAGAAAAGAAAGTTGCTTGCTGTTTCATCACAACCATCGGTATATCCGTTGAGTGTTCATCATCACGCTACGGTTAAACCCATTCCTTTCTCGATTACCACAGCCCCCTGTGATTATCTCCGCTACCTCTGTTCCAGCAGATTATCTCCGCTGGACACTCGATTATCTCCTACCATCGGTTTGCCTGTAGCATCTTCTTCCGACACGCTACGGTTAAACCGATTGCTCATCAAACTACTCATGCTACAGTTAAACCGATAATGGACATTTTCATCAAACCTCTTATGCTACGGGTAAACCGATTCACCAGACCTGCCATGCTACAGGTAAACCGATTGCTTCAAAACCTATCTCCTACCCATCAAAAACCCACTCATGCTACCTTAAAACCAATCCAATTCTCAATAACAACCAGACTACCCATGCTACAGTGAAGTAAATCCCGTTATGATTTTTACCCATCGGTTTACCTGTAGCATGTGCGAAAAATATGCTACGGTTAAACCGATTCTTGTCTGTACGCTAGGATTTTCGAGGGTGATGTGGGCAAAAAATGCGATTTTTGTTGTTGATATTTAACAAAATACAAGGTTATCAGAGTATTTATTTTGTCTGTTTTCTACAATCGGTTTACCCGTAGCATGTAAACCTCACCCAGCTCCATTCCACCATCACACCGCTGCTGGATCTGCTTCGGCGGCCAGCTTTTCCTCGGGGTGCTCGCCTACGGGGTGGAAGGTGGGAACGATGCGCTCCACGATTTCTACGATGTCTGGGCTGTTTTCATAGCTTGCGCTTGCCAGCTCCTCCAGCTGCTTTAAAAACTCCTCCACATTGAAGGGAATCGGCTTGCCAATATAAATCAGCTCGTTATCCGTCTTTTTCATGCCCTCCTCGGCCATGAGCTTTTCCTCATACAGCTTCTCGCCCGGACGCAGCCCTGTGTATACGACCTCTATGTCCTCGTCCGGCTTGTAGCCGGAGAGCTTTATGAGGTTTCTCGCCAGGGTATCTATCTTCACCGGCTCGCCCATATCCAGCACGAAAATCTCCCCGCCCCAGGCATAGGTACCGGCCTGCAAAATCAGGCTGACCGCCTCCGGAATCGTCATAAAATACCGGGTAATATCGGGATGCGTCACCGTGACCGGGCCGCCCATCTCTATCTGCCGCTTAAAGCGCGGCACAACGGAGCCGTTGCTGCCCAGCACATTGCCAAACCGTACGGCCACGAACTGCGTCCCCGTCCGCCCCTTATTTTCCACGCTCTCGATTTTCAGCGTATCGCAGGTAGCTCCGCCGTCGGCCGCCATGTGATCCATCGGGTCATGCACGACCTGCCCGTTTACCACCTTGTCCTTATGAGCGTGGAGAAACGGCAGCAAATCCATGCGCCCGCTCCGGCTGATGGCGTCCATGCTCTGAATCACCATCTCGCATATGCGCTTCGAGGCGCCCATAATATTGGTGGGATTGACCGCCTTATCCGTGCTTATCAGCACAAACCGCTGCGTCCCATATTTCAGCGCCGCGTAAGCCGTCTTATACGTGCCGACCACATTGTTTTTGATGGCCTCGTTGGGGCTGTATTCCATCAGCGGGACATGCTTATGAGCCGCCGAATGATACACGATGTCCGGTCTGTACGTTCCAAACACATGATCCAATCTGCGGCTGTCGCGGACTGACCCAATCAAAACCGTCAGCTTCAAATTCGGGTATTTCTCCCGAAGCTCCAGCTCTATTTGATAGGTGCTGTTCTCATATATATCAAAAATAATCAGATGGCCCGGCTCATGGCCTGCAATCTGCCGGCACAGCTCGCTTCCGATGGAGCCGCCGCCGCCGGTGACAAGAATCGTCTTGCCCTTTATGTACTGGAATATTTCGTCCAAATCCACCCTGATGGGGTCGCGGCCAAGCAAATCCTCCAGCGCCACGGATTTCAGCCTGCTCACCAGGACTTCCTCATTCGCGAGCTGATAGATGCCCGGCAGGCTCTTCAGCCTGCACCCGGTCTCCTTGCAGATGTTCAAAATATCCCTCTTGACCTTCGCCGAGGCCGTTGGAATGCAGAAATAAATCTCCTCCACGTCATATTTTTTGGCCATTGCGGGAATATCCTTCCGGCCGCCGACAACGGGAACCCCCTCGACAAAGCGCGCCCACTTGTTTGGGTTGTCGTCAATGATGCAGGCGGGAACCATGTTCGTCTTATCTGACTGCTGCATTTCCCGGACGACGGTTCTGCCCGCCGCGCCGGCGCCGATAATCATGGCCTTCTTCGCGGGCGCAGCCGCCGCTGTATCGTCCCGTTTCACGAGCACCTGCGTATAGAAGCGATAGCTGAACCGTATGCCCACGACGAGGATAAACTGCACGATGGCCCCAACCACATAATACGGCAGGGGCATCCTACCGCCGGACAGCACACTGACGACCGTATAAGCCGCCGAGGCAATAACGGACGACAGCGCGTACCGCAGCAGCTCGTTGAAGCCCGCGAAGCGCCAGATGCCCCTATACATACGTGTAAACCAGAAGAACACCAGCGAGGCGATAATGTAAATAGGTATACCAACCGCGTATGAATACAGGTATTCCGCCGGAATGGTCGTGAATTGAAAATCAAACCGCAGCCACAGCCCAAAGAAATAGGAAAAAGCGATTGCTATAACATCATAAATCATCAAGCCAATCGCTATTATCTTCCAGTGTTGAATTTTCTTCTTCCCACTATTGTTCACTTTTTCATTCATCGTAGTACCCCCCCGCATGATTTCGGGGCGGTCTTCCTCGTATTCTTTAAATTTGTTTTATATGCGCGGCCTATACAGAACCGAAGCCGTTCAGCCCGTCAAACAGCTCTTGTAAACCGAATATCTAAACCTTTTCGTTCGTAATAATTTTCTCTTTGTCATCATGCATAACGCGCGAAGCCAAAACGCGCATACCCGAATGCAATCTTCTGCCCCCCGCGTTCGCGCAGGACAGGCGCTCAATGCCTGATAATCCAAAATAAATCGCGCAAAAAGGTAATAAAGAAAGCCCGCCAAAAAACGGTGGAACCCAACCATTCTTTACCAATAATTACCAAATCCAAAATTCATTCTCGGCATTCTCGCCCAAAACGCACCTATCCTCACTGCATTTTAGGATATTCAAATATTGTTCGCAATCCAGGAAGTGCAAAATTATGTTTGATAAAATCTTCTTAACAGCGTTTTTTCGACTAGACAGCATTATTTTACACTATCCACCCCAATTTTGCAATACCCAACAGCGCCAAACCCCACCCTGCGCGCTGCTTTTGTGAGCCGGCGGTTATCTCTCATTTTTCCCATGTTCCAGCAAACAGTCTTATAGTGATAAAAAAACTTTCGGCGGAGACGGGAATCTTATTCTCAGTACAATAAGCCCGACTCTCTTCCAGAGGGAGTCATACCCGCCGCCACACCGGCGGGATTGGTTTCTGTTTCTGTTATGGTTTCTGTTATAGTTTTTGTTAGGTTTGGTTTGGTTATGGTTTCTGTTATTGTTTTAGTTGGCTCGTCAACGCTGACGCCGCACAGCGTCACGCAGTATCGCACAGCGTCACGCTCTTCCTCTGCGCAGGGCTTTGCCGTCTTACTATATTAAAAATGAGGTTGCGCGGGGGACAAGATTGTGCTATAAATACTATAGTTTGATATTAGAGGTATACACGCGAGGAGAAGTTATGGAAAACAAATTGCGTCAATTAAAGGATCAGTCTCTTCAGGAAATCCGCGAGGCGGATACGCTGGAGGCGTTGGAGGCCATCCGGGTAAAGTATTTGGGCAAAAAGGGCGAGCTGACTGCCATATTAAAGCAAATGGGTTCTCTGTCCCCCGAGGAGCGGCCCGTCATGGGCCAGCTGGCAAACCAGATACGGGAGGCTCTCACAGAGGCCCTGGATTCCAGCCGTGAGGCTCTGGCGGAAAAGGCCCTGGAAAAGAAGCTGGAGGATGAGCGGGAGGACGTGACCCTCCCCGGCCGGACGGTTTCCATAGGACACACCCACCCGCTGGCCAAGGTCATAAGCGAGGCCAAGGAAATATTCATCGGCATGGGCTTTACCATCGCCGAGGGGCCGGAGGTGGAGCTGTCCGACTATAACTTCACCCGGCTGAACACCGCCGCCGGGCATCCCGCCCGCGACCGGCAGGACACCTTCTATTTTGACGATAACGACGAGGTGCTGCTGCGCACCCAGACCAGCCCTGTCCAGGTGCGGGTCATGGAGTCCCAGCCCCTGCCCATCCGCATCATCTCCCCGGGCCGGGTATACCGCAAGGATGAGGTGGACGCCACCCACAGCCCCATGTTCCACCAGATAGAGGGCCTTGTGGTAGACGAGGGCATTACCTTCGGCGACCTGAAGGGAACGCTGAACGAGCTGGTATGGCGGCTCTATGGACCGGAGACCAAGACCCGCTTCCGCCCCCACCATTTCCCCTTCACGGAGCCGAGCTGCGAGGTGGACATCCAGTGCTTTGAATGCCACGGCGCAGGCTGCCGGGTATGCAAGGGCGAGGGCTGGATAGAGCTTCTCGGCGCGGGGATGGTGCATCCCAAGGTGCTGGAGGTCTGCGGCATAGACACGGAAAAATACTCCGGCTTCGCCTTCGGCGTGGGCGCGGAGCGGATGGCCATGTTCCGCTTCGGCATCAGCGATCTGCGGCTGCTGTTTGAAAACGACGCCCGGTTCCTGGATCAGTTTTAAAGGAGGGGGAAGCAATGGATCTTTCAAGAGAATGGCTGAATGACTATACAACAATAACCGTCTCGGACAAGGAGTTTTGCGACGGCATGACCATGTCCGGCTCCAAGGTGGAGTCCCTTTCCCACACGGGAGACGGTATCTCCAATGTGGTAGCGGGGCGCGTCACCTTTATGAATCCCCACCCGGATTCTGACCATATGTGGGTCTGCAAGGTGGACGCGGGCCAGCCCCACGAGCTGAATATCGTCACCGGAGCGCAGAACGTCTCCGAGGGAGACATGGTGCCTGTGGCGCTGGATGGGGCTACCCTTCCCGGCGGCAAGGAGATACACACCAGCAAGCTGCGGGGCGTGCTGTCCGAAGGAATGCTGTGCTCCCTCAGCGAGTTGGGACTTGACGCGCATGATTACCCCTACGCCATCGAGGACGGCATTTTCATTATGCTGGAGCCGTGCGACCCGGGCGACGACATCAAAAAGGTTCTGGGCCTTGGAGACAGCGTGGTGGAGTTTGAGATTACCAACAACCGCCCTGACTGCCTGAGCGTCATCGGCCTGGCGAGAGAGGCTGCCGCCACCTTCGGCACAGAGCTGAACATCCCGGAGCCACAGGTGGAAGGCTCGGGAGACAACATTGCAAACTACCTCTCCATAGAAATCGAAGACCCGGAGCTTTGCCCCCGGTATACGGCCAGGATGGTGAAGAACATCCGCATAGAGCCGTCCCCCGCCTGGCTGCGGCGGCGGCTGCGTGCCTCCGGCATCCGTCCCATCAACAACATCGTGGACATCACAAACTACGTCATGCAGGAATACGGCCAGCCGATGCACGCCTTTGACTTTTCCTGTGTGGGCGGCAGCAAGATCGTCGTCCGCAAGGCCCGCCCCGGCGAGAGCATCATGACCCTGGACGGGAACAACCGCACCCTGACCCCCAATATGCTGGTGATTGCCGACGAGGAAAAGCCCATCGGCGTGGCCGGCGTCATGGGCGGCGCAAACTCCGAGATTGTGGACGACACCCGCACCATCGTGTTCGAGTCCGCGAACTTCAACGGCACCTCCATCCGCAAGACCGCCATTGGTCTTGGTATGCGCACGGACGCCTCCGGCAAGTTTGAAAAGGGCCTTGACCCGGAGGGAACCGTTCCCGCCGTGCAGCGGGCCTGCGAGCTGGTGGAGCTTCTCTGCGCCGGCGATGTGATTGACGGTATGATTGACGTGGTGGCAAAGCCCGCCCAAGTCAAAACCGTCCGTTTGGAGCCGGACAAGATAAACGCCCTGCTGGGAACAGACCTGTCGCGGGACTACATGGTCTCCGTGCTGGAAAAGCTAGGCTTCGAGATGCGGGGTGATCAGATCGTGGTTCCCTCCTGGCGCAGCGACATCGAGCATTACGCCGACATCGCGGAGGAGGTCGCCCGGTTCTATGGCTACGACGTGATTGAGCCGACCATGTTCCGCGGAAAGACCGCCCGGGGCGGTTGGAGCGACAAGCAGCGCTTTGAAAACCGGCTGGCAAGCCTGTCCCGCGCCATGGGCTTCAGCGAGATACTGACCTATTCCTTTGGCAGCCGCACGGCCTGGGACAAGATTCGTCTGCCGGAGGATTCCCCCCTGCGGAAAGCCTTTGTGATACAGAACCCGCTGGGAGAGGATCGCAGCGTCATGCGCACCACCCCCATGCCCTCCATGCTGGACGTGCTGAGCCTGAACGCGGCGCGGCGCAATCCGGAAGTGCGGTTCTATGAACTGGCCACTGTTTACCGTCCGGAGGAAAACGGCCCTCTGGCGGATGAAAATCCCTGGCTCACCCTCGGGGAATACGGCGGCGACGTGGACTTCTTCCAGCTCAAGGGCTGCGTTGAGGCCATCCTTCAGGATATGCGCATAGAAAACGTCTCCTATGTCAAGGAGAGTGGCAACGCCGCCTTCCATCCCGGCCGCTGCGCCCGCGTCCTTTCCGGCGAGCAGGAAATTGGCATCCTGGGCCAGCTCCATCCCGCCGTATGCTCCGCCTATGAGCTGGAGGAGAACACCTTCTTCGCCCAGCTTGATAC
>JAJBVW010000184.1 GCA_020866945.1 Oscillospiraceae bacterium | reverse complement strand
CGCCGTCATAGGTCTTGGTGGCGGTGACATCGGACAGGGCCAGGGTCGGGGTCGCTTGGGTGATGGTGAAGGTGTAGGTCAGCACATCCTTATAGTTCCTGCTGCCCGTGATGGTGATGCTTGCCGTTCCCGCATCCGTGTTGTCCTCATACGCCACGGTATAGTCCGTTCCCGCCGTCAGGTCACTGTCTATGGCCTTGGTGATTTCCGCGCCGGTGTATGTCTCGTTCTCTGTGTTCACATTGAAGTCGCCCACGGTCAGGGCCTTGCGGGTGATTTCGCCGATGGCGGCCTCAGTGCTGTCATTCTTCAGGATGTAGTTGCCCGCATCCTCTCCATCCAGGGTGATATTGCTGGCGGTGATGAGTATGTCCTCCCCCACGTCTGCACTTTCATAGGCGTAGTCCGCGCTGGCGGTGACAGTGTCCCCTTCCACAACGCCGGTCAGGGTGATGGTCAGGCTCTGGGTATCGGTGACATCTGTTGTGCCGTCATAAGTCTTTGTGGCCGTTCCGTCCAAAGCGGCGGTGATGGTAATCGCCTGAACTGTAACAGCGGTGGCTGTCAGACTGCCTACGTAATTGCTGTGCGTGACAACCACAGTGATTTCCTGGTTCACGTCTGCCGCTGTCAGGGTGTAGGTGGAATCAGTGGCATTTTCAATAGCGGTCTCCCCCCGCATCCACTGGTAGGTTATGCCATCGGGAACGTCACTCGTTACCGCCGTCAGGGTCTGCCCATAGGTCGGGGTTCCGGAAATTGCCACCGTGCCGGTGATGGGTTCTCCGTATAGCTCCAAATATCCGTTACTGTTTACCCGAACCCTATAGGCCGTATTATCAGATGTGAAATAGCTGGACGCACTATTGTAATAGGTGGTACCCGTCTCCGTAGTGATTTGAACCGCTTCTCCGGCGGCCAGACTTGTGCCTGTGGTCACGCCGATGGACGCGCCGGATGTCAGTTCACCCCCAAGGGTGATATATTTGCCGGATGGCAGGTGGACATTCTCCGTTGTCTTGGCTGTCTCACTCCCTGCCGTGTTCCCGCTTATGACAACTGCGCCGGACACAGAGAATGTGCTTTTGTCTACAACATATACGCCGCCGCCTTTATAGCCTGCTGAATTGGTTTGTACTTTACCACCGCTCATGGCAAAAGTACTATTTTTTACATACACTCCACCACCGAATAATGTCGCTGTATTGCCTGAAATCTCACCATTACTCATTGTAAATGAGCTGTTGTTGGATAAACATACACCGCCGCCGCTATTTGTAGTCGTGGTATTGTTTGTTATCGCACCGCCATTCATGGTAAAGGTTCCATTATTAGCGTATACGCCGCCGCCGTAGTCCGATTCATTGCCCGAAATCGTTCCGCCGTTCATGGTAAAGGCACTGCCGGTTACAAATACACCGCCGCCGTTCGTCTTTGACTTATTATTCGTAATCGTGCCGTCCGTCATGGTGAATGTGCCGCTGGATTCTACATACACACCGCCGCCATGATAGGAGGTTACAGTATTTGCGTTATTTGTTCATCCCTACATCTTACAGCCGCCGCTGTTAACATATACACCGCCGCCGTACTTCTTTGATTAGTTTCCCGAAATCGTGCCGCCCGTCATGGTGAATGTGCAGTTGGATCTTACATGCACACCGCCGCCAGAATAGGTAGTTGCAGTATTGTCTGTAATCGTGCCACCCTCCATAGTAAAGGTACTATTGGTGGTTACATACACACCGCCGCCGTGGTTGGTCGCAGTATTGCCCGAAATCGCGCCGCCCTTCATGGTAAAGGACCCTTTGCTTACATATACACCGCCGCCGCTGCCAGTCGCAGTATTGCCAGTGATTGTGCCGCTCTCCAAGGTAAAGGAACCGCCGCTTACATACACACCACTGCCGAAGCTGGCTGACCCGCCTGTGACCTTGCCGGTTCCGCTCGTGTCGCTGTCCGTCAAAATCAGTGTGCCTTTCACGGTAATGACGGAACCGCCTCCTGCCCCGGTCAGGGTATAGCCGCAAAGGTCGATGGTGACTTCCGCCCCTGAGGGTATGGTGATGTTATTCGTCAGTGTGACGCTACTGGCCAAATAATAGCTCCCGCTGCTAAGCGACCCGCCGTCACTGGTCAGCTTCGTCCCCTCCCCTGCCGTAAGGGCCGCGGAGCCTAGGACAAGGGCCTCCGTCTCCTCCGTTTCCAGGGACGCCGTGACAGCCTCCTCGCTGGCGGGGTCGTCAGACGCTTCCTGGGCGGGTTCGCCGCTGGCCTCCTCTGCCGGGTCTGCCTCTGTCTCCGCCGAGGCTTCGGGTTCCTCCTCCTGGGCCGCCCCTGTCTCCCCCGAGGCGTCGGCCTCGCCGCTGGTCTCGTCCGCAAATACCGCAGCGGGCAGCAGGGAGAACGCGAGCAGCAGAGTCAGCAGGATGGCTAACATTCTTTGTTTCATGGTCTCGTATTTCCTTTCAGAAAAAAATTCACGACTGGCATATCGCCTGGGGACATCGTGTGCGCCCTATGAGAGAAAACAAAAAGGCGCATCCTGTCCGTCGAAAAATGGACAGAATGTGCCTTTGAAATTTATGGAATTTGCCGCTTGACAGGAAAAAAGGGCGCGGTTATGCTTTGCTTGCTTGCTTGCTTGCTGAAATTTTGCCGCGCAGCGCCATGCCGTGTCAAGTCCTTTCGATTATTTTTTATAGCTCTATTTTATTATATCGTACCTTCCCGCCGTCCGTCAAGCAAAAGACAACAATTTCACGCGGCGCCGGGCGGGTTAGTTTTCTCTGGCCGGGTTGCCCCTGTCCGATTCTGCGCCCCACGGGGGGCGATGCGTCATTTTCACCGCCTGGTGTCAGGGCGACCCGTCGACGGCCTATGAAGCGCCCCAGGGGGACGACCTTATTCTCTGCGCGGACGGAGGATATGCGCTGGCGGCCCAGGCGGGGGCGGTTCCGGCGGCGGTCATCGGGGATTTTGACTCCGCCCAGCCTCCCGGAACGGGGACGGTGATTTTCCATCCCGTCGTCAAGGACGACACGGACACCATGCTCTGCGTCAAATACGCCTGGGATCGGGGCTGGCGCAGCTTTCTCATCATCGGCGGCCTGGGCGGACGCATGGATCACACCCTGGCAAATCTCCAGACCATGCTCTATATCGCGAACCGGGGCGGCCAGGCCGTCCTTTCCGACGGCCACACCCGCCTGCAAATGCTGAAAAATCAGGCCGTCACCCTCCCCCGCACCGGCGGCAAGCTCTCCGTTTTCGCCTTCGGCGGCCCCTGTCAGGGCGTGTCCATCCGCGGCACAAAATACCAGCTGGAAAATGCTGTTCTGACCCCGGATTTCCCCCTGGGCATGGGAAACGATTTCACCGCCGACCACGCCGAAATCAGCGTAAAGGACGGCGCCCTGCTGGTGGTATGCGATTTGCAGGCGCCATAATCCGGGACGCTTCGGGCGAACGCCGTCACCATATGGAGGTTCCGGACAAAAAAGCGTATAGATAAGCTCCCTGTAAAACGGCGAACAGACAGGCCATGCCCTGACACAGAAGCGGACGGCGTTCGCCGGCGGCGGCAATCGTTACGGGCAGAGGAAAGGCGCAGGCCATATATCGCCCGCAGCTCAGGGGCCAGCTCAAGGAATAATTCAGCAGCACACAGCCAAGAAAATATGCGCCATATGTCACCGGCAGTCGCTGTGCCGCATATAGCAGACATCCCAGACACAACAGAAAGATAAGAAATTCTGGCAGCCATACGGTAAACAGAAGTCTTACGCCGCTTGTGGTGAGCTGTCCTATAATCACCGACAGGCATTTTGTCACGGGAACCAGATACTGATACCAGTGTTCCCGCTGGTAAACAGTAAATTGGAACGGGTTCCCTTCCACTGCGTAATTCAGCCAGAGATAGACCGCCGTGCCGGTCAGCATAATCGCCAGCGGCAGCAGTCTTTGCCAGCATCCCCGCCAAAGCTGTCTCCAGGCGCGGGCCTTGATTTTTTCCGCAACATTTTCGGAAACGATGTACTCTGCGATACCTACCAAAATAAGCAGCACACCCTGGCCCAGACGCTGTAAAATGTCTCCCAGCTCACGGAGTCCCTGGCTATGGCGCAGTATAAAAAGCTCACGCCGTATACGACACACAGCATTCCCATGGCCCAGGTCACAGCCTTCAGGCCCATGGCGGCGGTAAATCGTTCCCCGCATAAGTCCGCGTCTCTTGTAAATCGCAACTGCCGCGTCAAAAGGAGCGTTGAACTGCCGCACCGAAGCACCAGCGTAACGCACACAGTCCCAAGCAGCAGTCCAATCATAAATATAATCAGTCCTGTCATTTTTTCTCCTCATGTATCGGTGGACAGGTTCTCTGGGACAGCATCCGCCCGATGCTGTCCCGGTTTTTATCACCCCGTCCTCGTCATCTGGCGAACCGGCTGGACGGGAGGACGTTCGGGAATGGGCGTGTGGGGAATGGGCCGCCAGCCCACGTCCACGACCAGGGCCGCCGCCGCAACGGGGAGATAGGTGGCCATGAACAGGGGAAAGGTAAGGCACCGCGCCAGCTTCTGCCCCGCGGAGAGCGGGATACGCCGCCACTGGCTCACGGTGGTATAAAGGCCCAGCAGGAGCATACCGCCCAGCAGCTGCGCCGTTCCCAGCGCCAGCACCCGCAGCACGGCAAGCCAGCCGCCGCCGGAGGTCAACAGCCACATGGCCAGCGCAAGGCAGGACAGACAGGAAAGCCCCGCCCCGACGAAGGACGGCAGATAGGCCAGCAGCATATCCAGACACGGCAGGCCGCCCTTTTTGAATATTCCCCGCAGGAGCCGTCCGCCGTAATAGCCGAGCATCTGCATATAGCCCTTCACCCAGCGCAGCCGCTGATTCCAGGAGGCCCGCAGCGTCACGGGCTGCTCGTCATAAAACACCGCCTCCTGGCAGTAGCCCACCTTCACGCCGTTCACGGCGCACCACGCGGTGAACTCCGCGTCCTCTGTCATCAGATGGAAGGGCCAGCCCCCCGCCTTATCCAGCAGCGCGCGGGAGACCACATAGCCCGTGCCGGACACCATGCAGCTGCTCCCCAGCGCCATCCGGCCCCGGTTCAGGAATTGAGATTCATGCAGAAACCACAGGGCATAGCCATGAGCGACCCATCCGGCGGAGAAATTCTTGCTGTTTCGCAGGCTGGTGACGGCGGGATACCCGGCGGAAAAGGTCTCATTCATCCGGCGGATATAGTCCGGGGCCAGCAGGTTGTCCGCGTCGAAAATGAAAAAGCCGTCATAGCCCCGGAGGGTCCCCTCCTCCCGGATGCGGTCGAGCAGCCATTCCAGGGCATAGCCCTTCCCCACCTGAGCCAGATTGAACCGCTCATACACCGTGGCTCCCGCCGCCCGGGCAGCCCGGGCTGTACCGTCGGTGCAGTTGTCCGCGACCACATAAATATGGATAAGCTGCTGGGGATAATCCTGCTCCCGTAGGCTTTGGATAAGCTGGGGCAGCACAGCCTCCTCGTTCCGGGCGGCAATCAGAACCCCATAGCGGTTCAGCCGTTCCGGCGGGGACGCTGTCCCCCACGCATCCTTCATTCAGGGCGCGGCCCAGAGAACGGCCTGATACCCCATACAGACCGCCCACACAATCCCCGCCGCAATACCCAGCGCCTTCGCAATCGCCAAAAGCATGGAAACCACCTCTCTTTTCAAGATGCTTCCAGCATACCAGCCGCCCATGAAACCCCTGTGAGTGATAAATTAAAGGGTGATTAAGATGGTATTATAAATTTCGAAACATTTCATCTTCAGCCCCAGTTGGTAGCTTTACTTCTTCCATCTATTCATGTTGTGTTCATCAATTATTCACCGAATTTACGTTTTTTCCTTGCTGTGCACGGTGTATAATCACTTCATCTTTTTTTGAAAGGAAGATCAACTGATATGAAGAAACCTTTGGCGCTTTTGCGCACGGCTCACCTGAAAAGGAGCGTTTCCCTATGAGAAAACTGACAGCGCTGCTTTGTATTATTTCCATGCTTTTCTGCCTGACTGCCTGCGGCAGCACATCCTCAGAATCTGAAACGACCGATTCCGAGGAGACTGCATTGGCGGATTCTGAAGAGACCGCCGAGGCGGCGGACTCCCAGGAGACTTCTGCAACGGATTCCGTGTCGTCCGACAAGGAATATATCGAGTACACCCTGAATCTTGCCAACAATACCGACTATACCTGGAGCTATAATTCCAGTGCGGACGCCTGGGTCATGTCCATTGTCTCCGCCGTAGCCTACCCGGAGATCGAGGACGAGGAAGGCGTTTCCGTCTGCGTCCCCGGCGGCTATGTCACCGGCATTGACACCGATGGAGACGGCGAGGCCGACGTAACGGCGGACAGCTATTCCCAGGCGGTAAACGGCTCCCTGGTCATCGACTACGACGCAGAGATCACCAGCACCAACGGCCAGGTCTACACTGCCGCTACCGCCCCGGTGATCATCAATACCGGTGCAGCGGGCTACTCCTCCTCCACCAACACGCTGGCTGCCACCACCTATGCGTCGGAGGGCTACATCAACGTGGCCTGCGGCAACCGCGGTAAGCAGGACACCGTCACCGATGAGGACGGCAACACCTACTACACCGGCGATGCCCCCTCCTGTCTGGCTGATCAGAAGGCCGCCGCCCGGTTTGTGAAATACAATATCCTGCTGGGCAACCTGCCCGGCAGTGTAGATTACTTTGTCTCCACCGGCGGATCCGGCGGCGGCGCTCACGCCGTTATGTTTGCCGCCACCTCCAACAATGCTGACTTCTACCCCTATCAGGCGGAGGGGGGGGCTGTTGGCTGCTACCTGAATGAGGACGGCACCTACTCCACCACCGTCACCATCAATGGGGAGGAGGTCTCCCTGTCCGACGGAGCCTGGGGCTGCATCGCCTACAGCGCTATCACTTCTCTATATGAGGCGGACATGGCCCTGGCTTTCGAGTACTATCTGGATGCGGACTATTCCTTTGGCTCTGACTTCCAGGCCCAGGTAGCCGAGTACCTGGCCGCGGCTTACATGGAATACATCAACGAGCAGGATCTGACCGTAGAGGAGGCCGACGTAGGCTTCGACCTGGACGGGGACGGCGAGCTGCACAGCACCATATATCTGACCATCGAGTCTGACGAAGCG
>JAJBVW010000119.1:2209-7275 GCA_020866945.1 Oscillospiraceae bacterium | reverse complement strand
AACAGGCCGTTGGCCTCGCTGGTACCGGCAGTGTCATAGATGCTCAAAAGCAGCTCCACGGCCTCCCGGGCGGTGGCACACTCGCTGAGCAGAATGGTGGTCATTTCCGATTCGGCAATGCCGTCGTCCACCAGGGGGTCAACCTCCGCAATGGCGGAATTGGAAAACAGGGTCTCCGTCGCGGTGATGGACAGGCCCATCTCGTTGGTACCGGCCTCCTCATAGGGGACGTGACCCTCCTCCGTGCTGCCGCAGTCCGGGCATACGCCGTCCACACCGTCGCCGTTATCGTCCCGGAAAGCGGTATAGGAGTAGCTGTCCTTGGTGAAGGTGTACACGAACCCGTAGCAGCCGTAATAGACGTCGCCCTCGGCATGAGCGCCCGCCTCGCTGACATAAAACAGCTTATCCACGCTGTTGGACATATCCTCGCTGCGGGCAATCAGGGTAGATCCGTCCTCCGTCAGGTCGGAGCCGACAAAGATAGACGCGCAGGCCGAGGCGCTGACCATGGTGACAGACACGGCCATCGCCGCCGCCAGCATGACTGCCAGGGCCTTTTTCATGAGTGCTGTCATGACTGTTCTTGCTTCCTTTCATGCTTTTAAAATTAAGTGGTGCTAATATACTTTATTATTATATCATATGACATTCTGTTTCAAAGTCGGAAAAAACAACAAATTTTCCCCGCCAATGGGCACGTTTTTTCCCTATTTCCATGGAAAAGGGCGGCCAGCGCATCCGCGCCGCCGCCCTTTCAAGTATATCTTTTCGATTTGTATGCAGTCAAAGTCCTTCAAGACGCCCACCGCGCGGTGAACATTTCGCCGCTTGCACCCATATCACCATTTGCGGTGTAGGCCGCTTCATAGGTGACGACAGTACAGTCCGCGCTCAGCGTCCCGGTCAGGGATGTCTCCCCGGCTGTCAGAGTGTAGCTTTGGCCCTGGGCCAGCGCGCCGCTCGCAATGAGGACGGCGGAGCAGTCTGCGTTCGGCGTCAGGGTAAACAGCTCCGCGCCGCTGATGTCGGCAAAGGTCATAGCCGACCCAGCCTCCACAGCCGCCGGGAGAATGAACAGCATGGAGCCAGGCACCGTGCCGCCCGCCTGGAAGGCGGCGGAATCGACATCGGCAAACACCGCCAGTGTTGCGCCAGTCAGGGTGATGCTCTCAAACTCCATGGGCGCCTCGTCTCCCGTGGCAGTCAGATATGCCGCGCCGCTGGTCAGAAGAATGCTCCCGTCCACGCTGACGGGCCGTGCAGCCGTCAGCGCAATGCTGCCGCCGCTGAGTGTCAGGCCGCTGGTTCCGATGTCCATGCCGTTAGTCTCCGCCGCCAGCGTTATCGTTCCGCCGGAGATGACCGCCCCGGCCCCTTCCAGCGCCTCATAGCTTTCCGTCACTGTAATCGCGCCCCCGGCCAGCGTAACGGTTCCATCCGCCCGTAGCGCGTCGTCCCCGGTGGCAATGGTCACAGTACCGCCGGTAACGGTCACATTGTCTCCATGCAGGCCGTCGTCCGCAGCGGAAATCGTCACCGCTCCGTCGGAAATTATTACCTCTGTTCCCTTCAAGCCCTTGGCGCTGGCGTCCGCCAGGGCGATAGTCGCATAATTCTCCGGCCCGGAGCCGGCGGTGATATTCAGCGTTCCGCCGGCAACATACACCTCTGCTGCGGCGTCAATGCCGTCTCCCCCACTGGCAATGGTCAGGCTGCCGCCGGAAACTGTCACGGCCCCCTCTGTGGTGTGGATGCCGTCTCCGCCGGATGTGACCGCCACCGCGCCGCCGGTAATGGTCACATGGTCGCTGCCCTGAATTCCGTCGTCTGCCGCCGTGACGGACAAACTGCCCGCTTCAATGGTCAGGCCGTCCTTGCTGCGAATGCCGTCCGCCGCCTGGCCAATGACCGTCAGGGCGCCTTCGCCCTGTATTACAATCTCATCCGCGCTGTAAACAGCCGCGCCGGACTGCTGGCCCTGGGTCTCCTGGATGGTATAGTCCGTCCCGTCGCGCAGGATGTTTTCTGTCCCCTCCGCCAGAACAATGACGGTCTCATCCGCTTGAGCCACATACAGCGCCGGGCCGGTGGAGCAGCTGATGTCCGCCCCGTCCAGGATGATATATACCGCCCCGTCGTAATCCTCACAGTTCACAAGAAGCTGGCCGTCCGTCAACTGGCCGGTAACGCGGTAGGTTCCCGGGTACACGATTGTCACCACCCCGTCGGAGACCATGGCCCCCACGCCGGATATATGGGCCTCCGTGCCGGAAAGCTCAATCGTCACCGCGCTGGTCTCATTGAAGGCGTTCGCCATGACAGGAACCGCCGTCGGCTCGGCCTCCGCCTCCGTGTCTGTGTCCGCAGTGAAGCGCTCCGCCAGGTATGCCACCCCCAGCAGCACTGCCAGCACAACGGCAAAAATCAGCACCGTAGTCAAAGTCTTTTTCATATCAGCTCTCTCCCGTTTTTTCCGATATGTGGACGTACATATCATGATTTGTCATGCGCACTTCAAGACCAGCCTGCTATGATGCAGACGGCGCAATCGCGAGATAATAAATGCAAAATACCATTTTTAAGTAGTTTTGTCAATATAAACGCCGGAAAGCGGCAGCGTGGAGAGATCGCGCCATGAACGGCACAGCGATCGGGACAACAGCAAAAAGCAAGATCAGACGGCCCGTTTCCGGGGTCTGATCTTGCCTTAAGTGTTCTTACGATATGCCTGTTTTTAATCAGCTCGGCACGTTTGCCGATCAGTCCTCTGTCATCAGAGAGGTGACGAAGGGTTCCGGCTCAGAGAAAGCCATGCTGTTCGTGTTGGAGATGGCGTACCACATCAGCTCCTCGAACATGGTGTCCGCATCCTCCAGCGCCTGCTCCTGCAGCTCAATGCAGTAGGCGGTGGCAGCCTCGGCGGCGGCATCGGGATCCTCCTCATACAGGGCGGCCAGTTCCTCCAGCAGGGCGGGAACCTCCGCTACCAGTTCAGCCTCCACGCTTTCCCAATAGGCCCGGACACCGGCACCATACATGACCCGGTCTTGCTCGGCCAGAGTGCAGAGCTGCTTGAAGTGAGTGAAGGCGATATCCAGCCGATAGCTGGGTTCTACATAATCATCGGGAAGATAGTCAAACATCTCGGCCACATCCGTTACCAGGTTGCTGAGAGGCAAATAGACGGAGTGCTCCGCATTTGCCATGGTGTTCCAGGTAACCACACACATGGCTGCGGGCAGATCGGGATAGGTCTCGATGACGGAGCAGTTGGTCTGGCGCTCGATGCCGATGATACGGACGCTCTCGCCGGTCTCATCGGGACAATACTCCGTGCCCTCATAACGGGAACGGGTCAGGCTGAATATATCCTCCAGGGACACAAGCTCGTCCGGCTCGAAGAACAGGTCATAGCGGGTCTTGGTCTCATATTCTCCAGCGGTGGAGGGAGCCAGCAGGAAATGGCCGTACCAGGTGCGGAGGTTCGAATAATCGCCCAGCACATCATCGCCGCAGTAGGAAGCGAAGGAATCCAGGTTGCCCTCATCGTCATAGACGGCGAGGCCCAAATCCTCTACCAGGGTATAGTAGTCATCAGAGTGGAGCAGGGTCTCCCCTTCCACATAGCCAGCCAGAGAGCCAAGCATACACTCGTTGCCGAATACGGCCACGCAGTCGTCCGGGCACTTAATGGCGACCCACTGATGGCCGGAATAGCTCTCCAAGTACCATACGCCAGTCTGGTCAGATATAAAGAAGGTGTTGGTCTCAGAACTGCCGTAGGTCTCCATGATGTAGCCATAGCCTTCTACGGCCTCCCGGGCGGTGGTGCAGGTGGCAGCCAGATAGGCACAGATCCAGCTCTCTGCCGCACCATCAGTGGTGTAGGGGTCGGCCTCCATGACCGCGTCGCAGGCATAGGTGGTGATGGAGCCGGTCACGGTAACGCCATACTCATTGGTGGCGGTGTTAACCCAGTCCAGACTGTCCATAAAGGGGGTGGCCGTGTACTGATAGGTCACGTCCGGCAAGGGAACCTCCGTATCGCCCACGGTGATGGTACGGCCTGGCTCATCGCTGGCCTCCACCACGGTCACGATGCTCTGGGCGGTGGTGATATAATCCGCCGTGTGGCCGATCATGTAGGTGCCGTTCACGCTGACATCCTTGCCTACATAGTAGCCGGTGCAGGCCAGAGCGCTGGTCATGCCTGCCATCAGCGCAACAGCAAAAACCGCGCTGAGCAGGAATTTCAGGGTTCGCTTCATTTTTGTAATCCTCCTTAAAATTTTGACTGCAAGTAAAAATGTTCTCGCTCATCAGTTTTTATTATAATAGGAATTCAAAAAAATGAAAGGAGCATTCTCCACAATTATTTCTAATTTGTGAAGGAAATTTTTTACAATTCGGTCGGAGGACTGTTCCTTGAGATCTGACTATGTATGACCCGGTTGAAATAAACAGATAGAAATTTACATTTTCAATACAAAAACTATATATTTTTTTAAATATTTATGGTACAATCCAGATATTACTCCTTCCGGCAGCCGCTCCTTATTATGGCCCGGCGGAGCAAATCTCAAACAGGATGGACAACTGCCATGCCCGCTCAAAACCACCAGGTTCTCCGCCAGGAGCTGAAATACCTCCTGGGCCGCGGGGAATACGCCGCCCTGACCCAGCGATGTCAGGCCGTAATGCACCGCGATCCCCACGTAGGGCCGGACGGCTCCTATCAAATCGCCAGCCTGTATTTTGACGACCTGGGCGACACCGCCCTGCTGCAAAATTACGCAGGCGTCTCCCAGCGGGAGAAATTCCGCATCCGCATTTACAATGACGACCCTGCCTCCCTCCATCTGGAAAAGAAGGTCAAAAATGGCGGTCTGGGAACCAAGTTCATGTGTCCCATGACCCCGGAGCAGCTCGACCGGCTGCTGGACGACGACCTCTCCTGGATGATGGCCACAGGCCAGCCCCTGATGCAGGAGCTTTACGTGCGCATGAAAAATGACCTCCTTCGGCCCAAAACTATCGTCGCCTACCGGCGGGAGCCGTTCATC
>JAJBVW010000119.1:0-2199 GCA_020866945.1 Oscillospiraceae bacterium | reverse complement strand
CTGGACAAACGCACGCCCCTGGTGCCCGCCGCACCCTGCCAGGGCTGCCTGGAGGTCAAATCCGACGCCTCCCTCCCGGACATCATCCGCATGATTTTGCAGGAGGGTACCCCCCGCGTGCGGGCCTTCTCCAAATACGCCGCCTGTCGGCAGTATGATTTCTGAGCGTTCATTATTATACCCAATATACTATATCAAAGAAGAGTAAGGAGACAAATCAATGACCTTTAACGACATTTTCAAATCCAGCTTCCTGGAGAGCACCACAGAGTTCTCCCTTCTGGATGTCCTGCTTGCCATGGCGTTTGCCTGCGTGCTGGGCGCGTTCATCTATTTCGTGTATAAAAAAACCTTGCTGGGTTTGATTTATTCCTACGGCTTCGGCATTAACCTTGTGGGCCTGACGCTGGTGAAGACTCTGGTCATTATGGCCGTGACCTCCAACGTGGTGCTGTCCCTGGGCATGGTGGGCGCGTTGTCCATCGTCCGCTTCCGGGCCGCTATCAAAGAGCCGTTTGAGATAGTGTTCCTGTTCTGGGCACTGGCTGTCGGCATCGTCATCGGCGCGGGGATGTTCCTGCTGGCCGTGGTGGGCAGCCTTATCATCGGCGTCATCCTTGTGGTGTTCGCTCGGCGGAAAATCGGGGAGCATCCCTACATCATCGTTCTCTCCTGCGCTGACGGCGAAGCCGAGACCAGGGCGCTGGAGACTCTTGGCAATGCCGTAGGCAAATATGTGGTGAAGGCCAAAACCGTCACCGCCGCAGGAATTGAAATCTCCGCCGAGGTTACCCTCAAGGGCGACGACACCGCTTTCGTCACCGCCCTCTGCGCCCTGGACGGCGTTGCCAGCGCGTCGCTGGTGACCTATAACGGACAGTTCGCAGACTGAGAACGTCTGTAACCATCAATTCTAATAGTAATAGTGGCTGGCAGCCAAGAGCTGTTCAGCCACTATATTTTTACCACATTATTTTCCCGTATTTCATAGATGGCCCGCTTCACCTCCTCCGAGGCATTTTCCCCGCAGAGGCAGACTATCTCCGCGTGGGCTTCGGGAAAGGGAACGTCCCAATAGCGGAAAACGGGAGAATCACAGCCCTCGATGACCCTGGTCAGCAGCGCAAAACCCTGGCCCAGCTCCAGGCAAATCATTAAGCTCTCAATATCCGGGCAGAGGATGCACCGGCGAAAGGGGATCCGGCGGCTCCATGAATCTATCCTCTCCAGCGTCGTGTCGTCAGGCAGGAGCAGATGGGTATACTGGGCCATATCCTCCAGGCTAATGGTCTCCTGCCTCGCCAGGGGATGTCGCTGGGAATATATCACCTGAAACTGCTTTCTTTGCAAAACCGTGGCCTGGGTGCCGGGCCAGAGCTGCCAGTCGTTGGAGGTGGTGATGCACATATCCAGCTTTTTATTCATTAGCCCGTTTCGCAGCGCCACAAAATCCATGAGCTGCACATCCACCTCCAAGTCCGGGTACCGATTCATCAGAAACTCTGTCACCGGCAGGATAATATCGCGCCGGGACAGGGCGGACTGGAACCCAATGCGCAGCAGATTCTTCCCGGACTGCTCCATTTCCCTGGCCCGGTGGATGCGGTCGTCAATCTGCCGGATGAATTGCGCAAAATCGTCCCGGAGAACAGTCCCTGCCGGGGTCAGCGTCACCTGCCGGGTGGTTCTATAAAACAGCTTAATGCCCAGCTCCCGCTCCAGCGACGCTATCTGCTTCGTCACAGCCTGCTGACTCATATACAAATGCTGGGCCGCGGTTGTAAAGCTCAAATAGTTCGCGACCTCCAAAAAACACTGAATCTGTTTATACAGCATAGCAATAGCCCCCTTCGCTTTATGGGTTGATAGGGTTTATTTTACAACAAAAAGTTGTTAATTGTAAAGCCGGTTGTTTCTCAATTCTCTCCTGCTGATTTATAATTTTTAAAAAGAAAACAACAGGAGGACAAGCCATGCCAAATACATATGCCGATTTTCAGCGGCTTTATCAGGAAAAGCTGACGGACGTAGAGGGTGCCTTGGCTCTGATTCAGTCCGGGGACAATATTTGCCTGGGAAAGGACTGCAACGAGCCGCAGGAGTTCTGCCGGGCGCTCCACACCATCGCTCCGCGGGTGGAGAATGTCTCCGTGCTGTAGGGCCGTTTCAGCGACTACGGTTTTTTGCAGAACGACGGGA
>JAJBVW010000068.1 GCA_020866945.1 Oscillospiraceae bacterium | reverse complement strand
GTATATTATCATGTAATTTTTTATAATTCATAATTTCCTCCAAATAAAATGAGACTGCCTCAATAGACAGTCTCATTAGACTTATTATGGGCTTACCCACAATTACCAGAAAAATCTTTCTTCCCACGCACGAACAGGTCTATATTTCTTCGCCTTTTTATTTGCCATCCTGTCCACGTCTTTTATATCACCCATCAGGGACGATTTCTTCTTAGGACTGGAAGAAGGATAAAACAAAAGCGAATAGTGGTGTATATATGGCATACTTGTTTTAGTTGCCGCGCTGGATATAACCCAAATAAGGATAACAGGGATGGTAAATACATTCAGACATAGGAATATGAAAGAAATACAGAGTAGTATTATTAATTTACATCCAATGCACATTACTTTGCAGTAATTCTTAATCAGCCATATCATCCTATATATGTCCCTTCCACAATCTTTGTATTTGACATTTTCTTATATTTTTAGGATTTTTAAGGTTGCTAGGTTGGGTTGGGTTGGGTAAAATCAAGTTTTTACATAACTTTCTTTATACGCGCGCGTATTAGAAGAAATTATAGGAAAATGCTGTTTTCCCCAACCTAGCCCCACCTTACACCAACTAATTTACCAACTAGATTTCTATACACCAACTGATACACCAATTTGCTTAATCGCTATCTACAATCCATTCCTGAGTAGTGTCTTTGTCTCTAATGATTAGGTCACAATTAAGAACATTTAGAAATCTTATAAGCATGGATATTCTCATATCTCGATTTAATGCTTGGCCAACACCTGATTGACTTTTCATATCAAGTTTAGACTGCATATCTTTCTGTGCTATCCCTTTATCGGTCATTAATGTCTTGATTGTTTTTGAAGCGTTCATGGTATACCTCCATTTATTCATGTAAGTATAATATCATGCTTTTAAAGTGCTGTCGAGAACTTTTTTTGCGGAATTTTTAAGGTTCCCCGCCCCGGGGTCGGTGTTGCTGCCTATTCCCCCGCCAGGGAGCAGAGGCCAGTGGCCGAAAAAAGTAACAAATATTACAATTTCATGTTTTCATGAAAAACTGATTGATAAATAGGTGAATGTATGGCTATCATGTATGCATGAAAGGGAGAACCCCAAACCACTTATAACTCTCAAATTCTCAAAATCTCATTTAAAACCGGTTATAAGCCCGCTCAATTGAAAATTCACGTTTATCCGAGTCTGATTCATCAACATTGCATTGCCGGAAATCTCCCCGGACTTTCATCATAAATATATCTCTGCCTCCAGAAAAATGCGATCCTTCTTCGATTTTTCCCCGACACTGGTCAGTGCGCCCTTTCCTCGGCCCCGAAGGGACAGAATATCTCCCGCAGACACGGGCGCATCCACATGGAGACACGGGGTATAATTCAGCGAAACACCCCCCTGACGGATAGCCTCCGCCGCAGCGCTGCGGGACAGGCCGAACATATGCCCGGCCACCGCGTCCAGCCGCATGCTTTTCACTGTGAAGGACATGGTCTTCACCTTCCGTTCCGGTTCCGGCAGCTCAGACAGCGACAGCGGAGATACCTTCACATTAGCCCGGCCTACGGTTTTCAGTTCCTCCAGCAAAAGCCGCTCTACCGAGGGAAGGCAAAAAATAACCGCGCTGTCCTCCTCTACCCAGATGTCCCCCATAAATTCCCGCCGGATGCCCAGCCCCAAGGCCGCGCCCATATAATCCCGATGGCCGGGCGCGGCGTAATAGGCCCGCACCCGCAGGGCGTGGATATAGTCCTCCCCTGAAAAATCCTCCGGCTCCATATAATCCGGCAGAAAGAACATCACCTGTCGCTCGCAGGCGGGATGCCCGCCGAAGGCCAGGGAATTGCACCAGTCCTGCCGCTCCGCCCAGGCGTTTGCCTCAAATAGCTCTGCCGGAGTAAGAAAGCTGGTCATTGTGACCCTTCCCGACCGCTGGCTGCGCTCGGCCAGCTCCTCTATGCGCTTTTCCAATTCCTTTTCCATGACTTATTTCTGCGTTTCTTTCAATACCGAACTTATTTGCTCCAACGTCTGCTTTACCTCCAATATAAATTCGTTGGAGGATGTCCGCAGGATACCGGCCCGCAGCACCCCCAGCCGAATGAGTCTGTCAGAGGTGACGACCCGCACAGACTCGTTTTTGCCAATCTGTCCGGCCAGTGCCTCGATATACATATCCGCCGTCTCCCCCTCCTTGGTGTAGGCCACATGAAGACCGGCCTGGTCAAATTTCGCCCCGTCGTGGTTGCCGGGAGCTTTGTAGGCATCGAATACCAGCACCACGTTCCGTCCGGTATAGCCCTGGTAGCTGGCCAGCATATCCATCAGTCGGCTTCGTGCCAAATCAAGGCTCCGTGCGGCCAGGGCTTTCAGCTCGTCCCAGGCAAATATGACGTTATATCCGTCCACAATGATGCACTCCCGCTTGGGCGGCGCCTTGGGGGCCTCGCTGGCAGCAGCGCGGACTGGCGTGGAATAGACAGGCCGCCGGATGGGGCCAAACTCCCGCTCCATGATGGCCTCCAGCTCCTTCTCGTCTATATCCAGATTCCAGGGGTAGATTCTGGGCGCGGCAGTTTCCGGCTGGTCAGGCGAGGCCAGTCCGCTGTCCAGATGCATATACTCATGAACCTTGTCCCATTTTACGTTGAACCCGCCCCCATGGGCACAGAACACACTGTCCGGTGTGTTTTGCACATCCGCCTCCGGGTCGTAGCCGATTTCCTCTATGACAGCCTGTGCGTTCCGGCATGGACGAAAACCGTCCGGGCGGCAGATAAGGCGGCCCCGGCCCCGCGTATAGGCAGCTACCTGGGTCATATACCCCTCCATGGCGGCCACCGGGGCGGAGCCGGTCAGCGCTGCCCTGTCCTCCTGGGTCAGGGGGCTTTCGTGGGTGCCGCCCATGGCCCGAATGTCGCTGATGGCCCGGCCCACCTGGTCAGAAGGTACCTCCAGCTCAAAGGCGTAGTAAGGCTCCAGCAGCACACTCTCGGCCTGCATCAGCCCCTGACGCACCGCCCGATAGGTGGCCTGGCGGAAGTCCCCGCCCTCCGTGTGCTTGGGATGGGCCCGCCCGGCCAGGAGTGTGATTTTCACGTCCGTCAGCGGGGATCCGGTTAATACGCCCAGGTGCTGCTTTTCCTCCAGGTGGGTCAAAATCAGACGCTGCCAGTTCCTGTCCAGTACATCCTCGCTGCATACGGTATCTACCACAATGCCGGAGCCTGGCTCTCCCGGCTCCAGAAGCAAATGCACCTCCGCGTAATGGCGAAGCGGCTCAAAGTGGCCCACCCCCTCCACCGGCCCGGCGATGGTCTCCTGATATAAGATACGCCCGGTGTCCAGCTCCACCTCCACACCGAAACGCTCCTGGATAAGGCTTTTCAGCACCTCCGTCTGCACCGCACCCATGAGCTGAACGTGAATCTGGCCCAGGCCCTCCTGCCACGCCACATGGAGCTGCGGCTCTTCCTCCTCCAGCAGCTTCAGCTTTGGCAGCATGACCCGCTCCTCGCAGCCCTTTGGCAGTACCAGACGATAACCCAGCACCGGCGTCAGCAAGGGTTCCGCGCCATCCGGCTCCATGCCAAGGCCCTGGCCGGGCC
The DNA here is from genome assembly GCA_020866945.1 of Oscillospiraceae bacterium. Lineage (GTDB taxonomy): Bacteria > Bacillota > Clostridia > Oscillospirales > Oscillospiraceae > CAJOIG01. Next base: position 3,743 of record JAJBVW010000068.1, on the reverse strand, counting down.
AGCTTTTCGTAAGGCCCGTAACGGCGCACACCTGCCCTGCCTCTACCTGCGGGACAGCGTCAAATTTCAAGCCGGAATACAGCCGGATCTGGCTTATCTTCTCCTCCAGCGCCTCCCCGCCGTGGGGCGGCAGATAGCGGACAGGGGTTCGGACGGAAAGCGTTCCGCCGGTTATTTTTATATAGGTAAGGCGGTTCCCTTGGCCGTCTCTGGCAATTTTAAAAACCCGCGCGGCAAAGGGGGCAGGATACTGGGGCTGACGCATATAGCGGCCCAGGGCGGCCAAGAACTCCTCTACCCCGTCCATCCGCAGGCCGGAGCCGAAAAAGCATGCAAACATCCGCCGTCTGCGTATCAGCTCCGCGACGCCCTCATCAGAAACGCGGCCCGTTTCCAGAAAATCATCCAGCACTCCCTCGTCCAGCATGGCGATGGTCTCGTCCCGGAGACTCTCTCCGGCAGGGGAGAAATCCACGCAGCCATCTCCCAGGCGACGGCGAAGCTCGTCCATCAGAGCGTTTCTGTCCGTTCCCGGCACATCCATTTTGGACACAAACACAAAGGCAGGAACCTTATACCGCCGCAGCAAGGCCCACAAGGTCTCCGTATGGGCCTGAACGCCGTCCGTGCCGCTGATGACCAAAATGGCATAATCCAGCGCTTGCAGCACCCGCTCCGCCTCCGGGGAAAAATCCGCATGGCCGGGGGTGTCCAGCAGCGTAAGCTCAATGTCGCCCAACGGCAGAATAGCCTGCTTGGAAAAGATGGTGATGCCTCTGTCCCGTTCCAGGTCATGCGTGTCCAGGTAGGTGTTCCGATGGTCAACCCGTCCAGGCTTTTTTATCTTCCCTGTCAGATACAGCATACTCTCCGCCATGGTTGTTTTCCCTGCGTCCACATGGGCAAGCAGACCTGCGCAGATATTTTTTTTCGGCATAATATCCCTCCTCCTGCCGCCATCCGGCCGCGCTGGGGGTATTGTATCACAATAATGAGCCAAGGTCGAGAGGCTAAACCTTTCCCCGGCACTGCTTTCATAAAAAATTAGAGCCTGTATTCACTGGCGTTCAATGCCATCTGTGAATACAGGCTTTTCTCTTATATTATTTGTCTTCCCATGCTGGCTGCACAGCGGGCAGCTCTACCACAAATTTTGTCCCCTCCTCGCTGGTGCTGGTCAGCGTGATAACGCCGCCCATGGCGTCCACCGTATGCTTCACGATGGAAAGACCCAGGCCGGTACCGCCTACGGCGCGGCTGCGCCCCTTGTCCACCCGATAGAAGCGCTCAAACACGCGGCTTTGACTCTCCGGCGGGATAGGCTCGCCATCGTTTCGGACGGAGAAAACCACTCTATCCCCTGTCCGACGGAGGTATATGTCCACCTGCCCTCCGGCACAGTTATACTTCACAGCATTGGAGAGAAGATTATCCGCGAGCTGATACAGGAAGGGCCGACTGGCGGACAGAACCGTGGGCTTCATATCCGTGTTAATTGTCACCTGATTCCTTCGTGCCAGGGGCGCCGCCTCACTGACGCAGACGGCGACAATCTGGGCAAAATCAATATCCTCCAGCTCAATCTCGCTCTGACGGCTTTCAATGCGGGAGAGCATGATGATGTCCCCAATCAGGGTATTCATGCGGTCAGTCTCCCTGCCGATGCCGTCCAGCAGCTCGCGTCGTGTGTCATCGTCCATGGGAAGGTCAGAGCAAAGAAGCTCTGCGCTGCCCTTAATGGAGGTAATGGGCGTTTTCAGCTCATGGCTGGCATTTGAGAAAAACTCCTGCCGCATTTGAGCAGAGCGGTTAGCCTCGGTCACATCCGTCATGGTCAGGATAAGTCCCTGCTCCCAGCCGGGCTGTTCCCGCACCGGCGTACACCGCACCTGATAAATGCGTCCGGCGCGTTCAATCTCCGCCTGGTGGACGCGTCCTTCGCTTCGGGCTTCCTCCGCCGCTTCCAGCACAGCGGGATGGCGGGTGACCTCCAGCAGATAGCCGCCCTGCACCTGGCTCTTGCCGCAGTCAAAAATGGCGCAGGCGCTGCCGTTTATAAGCAGCACACGGCGGTCTCTGTCCAGCAGCAAAACGCCCTCCCCCATATTGTCCAGCAAAAAGTCCGTTCTGTCCTTTTCCGCCCTTAAATCACGAATAGCAGCGCTGACGTCTGCGGCAATGACGTTTATCTTCTCCGCCATATCCTGTAATTCCTCATAGGGATAGCTGTCCGCGTCCAGCATGGCAGTGCCGTCCTTCACGCCGTCCATGCTGTCGTTCATGGCGGCCAGCGGCCCTGTCCTGTGATATTGGACACAATACGCCCCGCCAGAATGCCGGAGATGAGCAGTGCCAGCAGCGCCGCTAAAAGGATGCCCGGCAGGATGGACAGAAGATTTGTCCCCACCCCGCCATAGGACTGGGCCAGACGGATATAATCCCCGCTGGAAGTCTGGATGGCGGCATACATCAGCTTGGAGCCAATGGTAGCGCTGATACGAATAGCCACAGCCTGCTCGCCCTTGGACGCAGCCACGATTTCCTCTCTGTCGCCGTGATTCTCCATGGAAGTCCAATCTGCCTGGGAATCTCCAATAACCGTGCCATCCGCGGAAAGGATCGTGACACGCGCTCCGCTGTGGAGGGCAAAAAGCGAGGCCTGGTCATCCGCATCGGCCTCCGGGTCATACAAATCCGCGAGTGTCATGGCAAGGCCGGTAAGGGCCTGTTCCTTTTCCTCTGTCATCATGCGGTCGAATATGACAGTGCTTATCACGCCGCTGATAAGAAGGGCAATCACCAGCGTCAGCACGAAGGCCCGAATCAGCGCCCGTTTCATTGTCCCTGCCCCACAAAGCGGTAGCAAATGCCCCAGACGGTCTTGATATACCGGCTGTTCTCCGGGGAATCCCCAATCTTTTGACGGAGAGTGCCAATGTGGATGTCCAGGGTGCGGGTCTCGCCCACATAGTCGGCGCCCCAGACCCTATCCAGCAGCAGCTTGCGCGGCAGGCTTTTGTCGGGATGCTCCATAAAGAATTTCAGAAGTTCAAACTCCTTGAAGGTCAGCTCTACCAGCCGGCCCTCCACCCAGGTCTCCCGGGTATCCGGATTTATCCGCAGCGCGCCGTATTCATAGACCGGCTGCCCGCTCAGATCTCCGCTGGTACGCAGCCGCGCACGGATACGAGCGCACAGCTCCAGTACGCTGAATGGCTTGGTCACATAGTCGTCCGCCCCGGCGTCCAGGCCGGATATTTTATCTATCTCCTGATCCTTTGCCGTCAGCAGAATCACCGGCACGGATTTGAGCGACGGCGAGGCCCGCATAAGTTTCAGCGCCTCAATCCCATCCAGCCCATCCATCATGATGTCCATGGTCACAAGCCGTGGTGTTGTCTTGGCCATGTCATCCAGCGCGTCCACGGCATTATTAAAGGCCGCCACGTCATAGCCGTTGCTTTTCAGCGCTACCTCCAGAAGACGGCGGATGCTGTCGTCATCCTCGATAATCACAATTCGTTCGTACACAAATATCCCTCCAACGCGGCTTTCGCCGCCAGTATGCTCTTCCATGATTTCACGGACAGTGTCCCTATCTGATTTCTATTGTACGCCAGTTTCATGCCCATTTCTATCCCCTTTTTGTATTTCGTTTGTAAAGATATTGTATATCCCTAAATATTTAATGTTCTATACAAATAAATTCCAATTAAAAATGTATTTCCATTATTGCATTATAA
>JAJBVW010000122.1 GCA_020866945.1 Oscillospiraceae bacterium | reverse complement strand
GCGCCCGGGCGAGCAGCTCACCCGCGCCCTGCGGGGCGGAAAGATGGAGGATGTCATCTTTGGCGGAACGGAAAAGCGCGGTAAGCTGGGCTTCGCCCAGGTGACGCTGATTCTGGATAATACCGCCCATATCTTCCCTGTGGACAGCGACGAGCTTTCCATCTCCCGCCGGTATTACCGGAGCGGGGACAGCGAATACTACATAAATCGGGAGACCGTTCGTCTCCGGGATGTGAACGAGCTTTTGATGGACACGGGCCTCGGGCGGGATGGATATTCCATTATCGGCCAGGGCCGCATCAGCGAAATTGTCTCTGCCAAGAGCACAGACCGCCGGGAGATTTTTGAGCAGGCCGCCGGGATTTCCCGCTACCGCTTTCGCAAGGAGGAGGCGGAACGCAAGCTGGCCTCTACAGATGAAACGCTTCTCCGCGTGGGAGATAAAATAGACGAGCTGGAGCTTCAGCTGACCCCGCTGCGAAAGCAGGCGGAGGTCGCGAAGAAATATCTCGTTCTCCGGGAGGAGCTGCGCACCCTGGAGGTGTCAGCCTGGATGGAGACGCTGGATAAGCTTGCCGGGCAGACCAGGGCCATCAAGGAGAGCTACGCCCAGGCTCAGGCGGATTTGGAAAAGGCCAGAGCGCAGGTGACGGAAAACTACCGCTACACGGAGTCGATTTCCGAGCGTATGCGGGAAAAGGATTTGGAAACCGAGGCTCTGCGGGAAAAACTGACGGCGGCGGAAAACGAAATCGCGGAAAACCGCAGCGCCGGGGCCGTGCTGGAGACAGACCGAAAAAATAACCTGGCCAGCATTCAGCGGCTAGAGGACGACATGAGCCAGGACGCGGGGCGCGTTCAGGCACTGGACGACCAGATAGAGGCTCTGTGCCGCCGGGTGGAGGAGCTGGCAGAAGCGGGCCAGGCGATTCGTGAAAAGACCGACCGGCTCTCTAATATCGTGAACGGCCACAGGATGAAAATGTCTGGCCGGGAGAACAGAGTTTCTTCTCTGCGGGAGGAGCTTACAAAGCTGACCGTGGACGGACGCAGCATGGACGGGCGTATCACCATGCTGACGGAAATGGAAAAGGATTACGAGGGCTTCAACCGCGCGGTCAAAACTGTTATGCGGGAAAAGGAACGCGGTTCCCTGCGAGGCATCCACGGCCCGGTGGCGAATCTTGTCCGTACGGAAGACCGCTTTGCCCTGGCCATAGAGACCGCTCTGGGAGCGGCTGCTCAGAATATCATCGTGGACACGCCGGAGGACGGACGAGCCGCCATCGAGCTTTTAAAGCGCCGGGATGGTGGCCGGGCCACATTCCTGCCCATCAGCGACATTCGGGGCCGCACCCTTGACCGGCTTCCCGTGGGGGAGAAAGGTTATATGGGCCTGGCCGTTGATTTGGCGGAATTTGATGGGGCATACCGGCAGATATTTGCTTATTTACTGGGGCGCACCATTATAGCGGAGACTCTTTCCGATGCCATCGCTATCGCCCGCCGGCATCAGAATCAGCTTCGCATCGTCTCCCTGGACGGACAGATGGTAAATGCCGGCGGCTCCATGACTGGCGGCAGCGCGGCAAGGGGTACGGGCATAATCTCCCGTGCCAACGAGCTGAAGCGTCTGGCGGATGAACGTCAGGTTCTTGAGGCCCGCCAGAAAGAAAAGGCGGCGGCGCTGGAGCAGGCGGAGCGGGAGCTTGCTGCTGCAAGATATGACATGGATGTGGCGGGGCAGGAGCTTTCCGAGGCGCAGCGGGAGGAAGCGACGCTCCAGGCAGAGCGGGAGGCGAAAAAAACCAGCGCCGCCCAGCTGGAGAGCGTGAAAAATGCCATGGCCGCCGGAGACAGCCAGCGCCGTGCCCTGATGGAGGAATACCACCGCCGGGATGCGCAAATCAGCGCCGATATTGAGACCAACACCGAAAAGGGCAGAATGCTTGCGGAACGTGCGGAGTCCATTCGGAAGGATATACAGGCCATTACGGCCCAAAAGCTGGAGCTGGAGGCCAAGCGCACCCAGGCAGACAGAGACGCCCAGCGGCAGAATGAGACTCTTCTGGATCAGGAACGTCTCGTGGCCTCTATTGAGCGGCAAACCATGGCCGCCGAGATGGAGGAAAAACAGCTTGTGGACAAGCTTTGGGACAGCTATGAGCTGAGCCGAACGGCGGCGCAGGCCCAGCGCCAGCCCATCGAGAGCCTTACCGCCGCCAACCGGCGCATCGCCGAGCTGCGCCGCAAAATTCGGGAGCTTGGAACGCCGAACCTGGGCGCAATCGAGGAAAGCGAGCGAGTTGGCCAGCGGTATGATTTCCTCACAGAGCAGCGGGACGACATTGCCAAGGCGAAAAATGAGCTGCTGGACATCATCGGGGACATAACCAGCCAGATGGAGGAAATATTAAGCCGGGAGTTTCAGGCTATAAACGAGAGCTTCCAGACCACATTTTTGGAGCTTTTTGGCGGCGGCAAGGCCTCTCTTCGCCTGGAGGATGAGGACGATGTGCTCAACTGCGGCATAGAGATAAAGGTTCAGCCGCCGGGTAAGGCGGTATCTAACATAAGTCTTTTGTCCGGCGGGGAAAAATCCTTCGTGGCTATCGCGCTGTATTTTTCTATTTTGAAGCTGAAGCCCACGCCTTTCTGCGTCATGGATGAGATTGAGGCGGCGCTGGATGAAGAAAATGTCATCCGCTTCGCAAGCTATCTGCACCGGCTGAATAAGACACAGTTTATTGTAATCACACACCGCCGGGGCACTATGGAGCAGGCGGACGTGCTGTTTGGCGTGACCATGCAGGAAAAGGGCGTCAGCCGGGTCATAGAGCTTGACCTTGCGGAAGCGCAAAAGACTGCGGAGGCATAAAAAGGAGTAATCATATGGCACTATTTAGCGACAAGAAAAAGGGCTTTCTGTCTGGGTTGTTTTCTGCCTTTTCCGGGGTGGACGAGGATTTTCTGGACGAGCTGGAGGAAAAGCTTATCCTGGCGGATGCCGGGGTTGAGACGGCGGAGCAGGCGGTGGAAGCCCTGCGCCAGCAAAAGGGTCTGAAGGGCGAGCAGGTGCGCCAGAAGCTGATAGACATCCTGACAGAGCTGATGGAAAAGGCAGGCCCGCCAGAGCTTACGCTGAACACAAAGCCCTCCGTAATTTTAATGGTCGGCGTGAACGGCGTGGGAAAAACCACAACCATTGGCAAGCTGGCGAACCGCTATGTGCAGGACGGAAAAAAAGTCCTTCTGTGCGCAGCGGATACCTTCCGGGCCGCCGCCTCGGAGCAGCTTGGCATCTGGGCCAAGCGCACCGGTGCGGAGATTGTCCGTCATGGCGAGGGGGGCGACCCCGGCGCCGTGGTGTTTGACGGCTGCAACGCGGTCAAAGCCAGAGGCACAGACATCATGATTGTGGACACCGCCGGGAGGCTTCACAACAAGCAGAACCTCATGAACGAGCTGACCAAGATTACCAAGGTTCTGAGCCGGGAGCTGCCGGAGGCGGACAGGGAGATACTTCTTGTGCTGGACGCCACAACGGGACAAAATGGGCTTATTCAGGCCGAGCAGTTTGCCAAGGCCGCTGGCGTTACCGGCATTGTACTGACCAAGCTGGACGGCACGGCGAAGGGCGGCGTGGTGTTCTCGATTGCGAGCCGTCTGGGCGTGCCGGTGAAGCTGGTGGGCGTAGGCGAGGGGGCTGAGGATCTGCGCCCCTTTGACGCGAGAGAATTTGCGGAGGCCATGGTGCAGTGACATTTATTCTTGCTACGAACAACATGGGGAAGGTTCGGGAGTTTAAGGAAATTCTGGAACCGCTGTCCATCGGCCTGGTTCCTCAGCTTGTGGCCGGGGTGGACTTTGAGGTCAATGAAACCGGCGAAACCTTTGAGGAGAACGCTTTCCTGAAAGCTTCCACGGTCTGCCAGTATACCCGCTTCCCAGCCGTGGCAGACGATTCCGGCCTGTGTGTGGAGGCTCTGAACGGCGAACCTGGCGTTCATTCCGCCCGCTTTGGCGGCGGCAAGGAATGGACGGACCAGCAGAAATATGAATATCTTCTTCAAAAGCTGGAGGGTGCGGAGAATCGCCGTGCTAAATTTGTCAGCTGCATCTGCTGCGTATTTCCTAACGGAGATGTTTTGCGGGCCAGAGGGGAATGTCCTGGCCATATATTATCAGCGCCCCAGGGGGACGGCGGCTTCGGCTATGATCCGGTCTTTGCGCCGGAGGGTTATGAGCAGTCCTTTGCGGCTCTTGGCCAGGAGCTGAAAAATACAATCTCGCACCGAGCTAAGGCTCTGGCGGCGTTTCGGGAGGAGTTGGAAAAATATTATGCTCTCAGGTAAGCAGCGGGCCTATCTTCGTTCCCTGGCCCAGAAGGAGGAAGCCATCCTCTATGTGGGCAAGGCCGGCGTGACCGAGCCTGTTATTGCCGAGGCCAGAGACGCGCTGGCGGCACGTGAACTGGTCAAGGGCCGTGTCCAGGAGGCGTCCATGCTGACAGCGGCGGAAGCCCAGGCCGCTCTGTGTCAGGCTTGTCAGGCCGAGGGTGTGCAGGTTATCGGAAATGTGTTTGTCCTGTATAAAAAACGGGATAATGGGGCTAAAATTATCTTGCCAAAGGGATAAAAGATGCGTATTTTGATTTATGGCGGCAGTTTTAATCCTCCCCATCTGGGCCATGTGCGCTCAGCCAATATCGCCGCCGCGGCCTTGGAGCCGGACAGGGTGTTTTTTATCCCGGCGGCTATCCCTCCTCATAAGGAACTGGCTGCGGGCAGCCCCGCTGCCTCTGACCGGCTTGCCATGACAAGACTGGCGGCGGCGGAGATCCCCGGCGGGGAGACCCTGGATATCGAGTTGGAACGGGCGGGGAAAAGCTATACAGCCGATACCCTTCGGCAGCTTAAGGCTCTTTACCCGGAGGCGGAGCTGGTGTTTCTCGTGGGAACGGATATGCTTCTGACCATCGACCAGTGGCATGAGCCGGAGGAGGTGATGGCCCTTGCCTCCATCGCGGTGTTTGCCCGTGAAACAGACACCTCCGGCGCGGTGGAAAAAAAGGCGCGCCTTCTCCACGAGAAATATGGAGCCACGATATATGTGTTGGCGGGAGAGCCGGTCGAGGCTGCTTCCACGGATATACGGGAGCTTCTGCCTCGGCGGCAGGGGAGGGAGCTTTTACCCGACGTTGTCTATGAATATATCATCCGCCGTCGTCTATACGGAGCAAAGCCGGATTTTGACTGGCTGAGGGAACGGGCCTACGCCTATCTCGCGCCCAAGCGGGTGGCTCATGTGCGCGGCACGGAGCAGGAGGCCCGCCGTCTGGCGGAACGCTGGGGTCAGGATGTGGAGGATGCGGCGGAGGCTGCCATTGTCCATGACATTACAAAAAAACTGACTATGGCGGAGCAGTTGATTCTCTGTGATAAATATGCTATTATTTTAGATGAGCGGGAGCGGGTCAGTGAAAAGCTACTCCACGCCCGGACAGGGGCCGCATTTGCGGCGGAGCTGTTCGGATGCCCTGACCATATCGTCCAGGCTGTCCGCTGGCATACCACGGGCCGCCCGGATATGACGACGCTGGAGCAGATTATCTATCTCGCGGACTATATTGAACCGGGACGGAACGGCTTTTCCGGCCTTGCGGAGCTGCGGCAGGCGGCCTATCAGGATTTGGATATGGCCATGGAGCTGGGCCTTCGCATGAGTCTGGAGGAAGTTCGCGACAGGGGACAGATTCCCCACAATAACACAGTGGATGCCCAGGCATGGTATGCCGCCCGGCTGAAAGAACGGGGGTTGGAGCCATTTCCCTGGACGGCGGACGCGCCTATCCCCGGATGAACCGGGAGACGCTGCCTATATAGCATACAGACAAATCCTTGCAAATTTGGAAACCATTATAATTTATGCAGGCGGGAGAAAGAGAATGGAACCTTTTGAAGCGGCAAAACTGGCGGTGCAGGCCCTGTCGGACAAGCAGGCGTCTGACATTCGTCTTTTAAAAACAACGGAGCTGACAGTGCTGGCGGATTATTTTCTGATTTGCACGGCCAACTCCACGCCTCATGTGCGCACGCTGTATGACGAGGTGGATAAACGCCTTTCAGAGGCTGGTATGCCGCCGGTGCGCCGGGAGGGCTATCGAAACAGCAACTGGCTGCTGCTGGATTTTGGATGTCTTATCGTCCATATTTTCCAGAAGGAGACCAGAGAATTTTACAACCTGGAGCGCCTTTGGAGCGACGCGCAGGAAATTAACATTGCAGAAATAGAGGCGTGACAGATGGCTTACGATTTTGAGCGAATCGAGAAGAAATGGCAGGCTCGGTGGGAGCAGGAAAAGCCCTACGCCGCCATAGACAACGACCCCCGGCCTAAGTGGTATGGGCTGATAGAATTTCCCTATCCCTCCGGGCAGGGACTCCATGTGGGTCATGCCCGCCCCTATACGGCCATGGACATTGTGGCCAGAAAGCGGCGGATGCAGGGCTATAATGTGCTGTTCCCCATTGGGTACGACGCGTTTGGCCTGCCCACGGAGAACTATGCCATCAAAAATCATATGCACCCCCGGGACGTGACCCGCCAGAACATCCATCACTTCACCGAACAGCTGAAAATGCTGGGCTTTGGCTTCGACTGGGATCGCTGCGTGGACACCACTGACCCTACATACTATAAGTGGACACAGTGGATATTCCTTCAGCTCTATAAGCACGGTCTGGCCTATAAGGCCACCATGCCGGTGAACTGGTGTACCTCCTGTAAATGCGTTCTTGCGAACGAGGAGGTGGTCAACGGCGTCTGTGAGCGCTGCGGTTCCACTGTCGTACAGAAGGAAAAGAGCCAGTGGATGCTGAAGATCACCGCCTACGCCCAACGTCTCATCGATGATTTGGACGATGTGGACTATATCGAGCGTGTGAAAATACAGCAGCGCAACTGGATTGGCCGTTCCGTCGGCGCGGAGGTGGAATTTGCCACCACTGCGGGGGACACCATGCGCATTTTCACCACCCGCTGCGACACGCTCTTTGGTGCAACCTATATGGTCGTGGCCCCGGAGCATTCCCTGGTGGAAAAATGGATGCCCCTGCTGAAGAATGCGGATGAGGTACGGGCTTATCAGTCCGCCGCCGCCCATAAATCCGAGTTCGAGCGCACAGAGCTTGCCAAGGACAAGACCGGCGTTCGGCTGGACGGTGTGTGGGCCATTAATCCCGTGAATGGGGCAGAGATTCCCATTTTCATTTCCGACTATGTTCTTGCTACCTATGGTACTGGCGCTATCATGGCCGTTCCGGCCCACGACAGCCGCGACTGGGATTTTGCCAAAGCCTTTGGCCTGCCTATCATCGAGGTGGTCTCCGGCGGCGATGTGGAGAAGGAGGCATACACCGCCTGCGCCACCGGTATTATGGTCAATTCCGGCTTCCTGGATGGTCTTCATGTGGAGGAAGCCCAGGAAAAAATGTTGGACTGGCTGGAGGAAAAGGGCCTCGGCGCCCGGAAGATAAACTATAAGCTCCGTGACTGGGTGTTCTCTCGTCAGCGGTATTGGGGCGAGCCTATTCCCATGATAAACTGCCCGAAATGCGGCTGGGTTCCCGTGCCGGAGGAGGAACTGCCTGTTCTTTTGCCGGAGGTGGAGAGCTATGAGCCTACCGATACCGGCGAAAGCCCGCTGCACAATATGCGCAGCTGGGTGGAATGCAAATGCCCTAAATGCGGCGGCCCTGCGGAGCGGGAGACGGACACCATGCCCCAGTGGGCCGGTTCAAGCTGGTACTTCCTGCGGTATACAGACCCCCACGGCAAGGACGCGCTTGCCTCAAAGGAGGCGCTGAATTACTGGTCTCCTGTGGACTGGTATAACGGCGGCATGGAGCACACCACCCTGCACCTGCTGTATTCCCGCTTCTGGCACAAATTCCTTTATGACATTGGCGTGGTTCCCACCAAGGAGCCATACAAGAAGCGCACCAGTCATGGTATGATTTTGGGCGAGGGCGGCGTGAAGATGTCCAAATCCCGTGGCAACGTGGTCAATCCCGGCGATGTGGTAGCCCAGTACGGCACGGACACTCTGCGTGTGTACGTCATGTTCATCGGTGACTTTGAAAAGGCTGCCACCTGGTCGGACAAGGCCGTGAAGGGCTGCAAGCGGTTTTTAGACCGCGTCTGGGCGCTGGCAGAAAATCCCCTGGAGGGGGATGAGCTGACTGCAGCCAATGAGGGCGCCATCCATCGCACTATCAAAAAGGTGTCGGAGGACATCGAGGAGATGAAGTTTAACACGGCCATCGCCGCCATGATGAGCCTTGTGAATCAGTTTTACGATACCAGACCCAGCCGGGGCGACATGAAGCAGCTTCTGATGCTCCTTAGCCCATTTGCCCCGCATATGACCGAGGAGCTGTGGGAGATACAGGGCTTTGAAGGCCGCGCTATGTCCCAGCCCTGGCCCGAATATGATGAAGCCAAGACCCACGAGGCGGAGCAGGAGCTGGCTGTTCAGATTAACGGCAAGCTGAAAACCACCGTTACCGTGCCCACGGACGCCGCGGAGGAAACGGTGCTCGCTGCTGTTCAGGCCAACGAAAAGGTGCAAAAGGCCATGGATGGTATGGAGCTTGTGCGTTCTATCGTCATTCCTAATCGTCTGGTCAACTTAATTTTGAAGCCAAAAAAGTAAGAATTTCTTGACAATCCGGCGGTAAAACATTATAATATCCAAGGTTCAAAAAAAGAGCACATATTAAGCACATAATGAGGCGTATTCGGAGGGAGGGAAAAATAAAATGTCGGAAATCCATGTGAAGGAGAACGAATCTCTCGATAACGCGCTCAAGCGCTTTAAACGGAGCTGTGCCAAGGCTGGCGTTATGAACGACCTTCGCCGCAAGGAATACTATCAGACTCCCAGCGTCAAGCGTCGCAAAAAATCCGAAGCTGCACGGAAGAACAAACATAAGCGTTATTATTAATGCGTTCTACCTCAAAAAAAGAAAAAAACACGGGCTTGCCCCGTGTTTTTTTGTCATTTCGCTCCCATGTGCGGCTGGGAGAGACTGACAAAACGGGAATTTTTATTGAAAAAGCTTTCTGGATATATTATAATAGGGTGATTTATCATGGCCGGACAGGAAACGGCGGGAAGGAGTCCCATTATGAGCGATGCGATTGAACAACTGCGCCAATGGATAGCGGAGAGCGACAATATCGTCTTTTTCGGCGGAGCTGGCGTCTCTACGGAGAGCGGCATCCCGGATTTTCGCAGTGTGGACGGTCTGTATAACCAGCAGTGGGCCTATCCGCCGGAGACCATCCTGTCCCACAGCTTTTTTGAGCGCGACCCGGAGGAATTTTACCGATTCTACCATGCAAAGCTTGTGGTGCATGGGGCGAAGCCCAACGCAGCCCACCGCCGTCTGGCGGAGCTGGAGCAGGAGGGAAAGCTCAAGGCCATTCTGACTCAGAATATCGACGGTCTGCACCAGGCGGCAGGCAGCAAAAATGTGCTGGAGCTTCATGGCTCTACTGCCCGCTGCTATTGTGCCAGATGCCGCAGGGCCTATCCGGCGGATTATATCAACGACTGTGAGGGCGTGCCGAAGTGTAGCTCCTGCGGCGGAGTCGTAAGGCCGGATGTGGTGCTGTATGAGGAATCCCTGGATGAGGACATCCTTCAGCGGAGCGTTATGTATATCTCACGGGCGGATATGCTCATCATTGGCGGCACAAGTCTGGCCGTTTATCCGGCGGCGGGACTTATTAACTACTACCAGGGCCATAAGCTTGTGCTGGTAAACCGGGGACAGACGCCGAGAGACGGCGCGGCCGACCTGATTGTCCGGGGCAATATTGGGGAGGTATTTTCTCAGGTATGAGAGCCTCCATCCTGGGCGTTGATTTTGACCGGGTGACGGCAGCGGAGGCTGTAGCTTGGGCTATGGCGGAAATGGGACGGCAGCGGTGCGCCTATGTCTGCACGCCGAACCCGGAGATTGTCTGGGCCTGTCGGAGAGATAAAGCGCTACGCGCTGCCATTGCAGGCGCGGATATGACTCTGGCCGACGGCGTCGGCATCGTCTGGGCCAGCCAGGTACTGCAATGCCCCGTGCCGGAGCGGGTCAGCGGTTATGACTTTTTGCTGGCGCTTCTGGCAAAAATGGAGGGGCGCGTTTTTCTCCTGGGCGGAAAGCCCGGCGTAGCAGAGGATGCGGCCCGGCGGATACAGGAGCAATTTCCCTGCGTGGCTGTCTGCGGCGTACATGACGGCTATTTTTCGGATGAGGAACCGATTTTGGAAGCGATACGTGCGGCGCGGCCTGACCTTCTGCTGGTGTGCCTCGGTTCTCCTAGGCCGGAGCTTTGGATGGCATCGCCCAGAGGACAGCTTCCCGTGGGCCTCATGGCGGGACTGGGCGGATGTCTGGATGTCCTGGCCGGGCGAAAACGACGCGCCCCAAATATTTGGATACGCCTGCGCCTGGAATGGCTATATCGCCTGATGCAGGAGCCGGGAAGAATAAAACGACAGAGCCGCCTGCCTCTTTTTGCGGCGGCGGTATTGAAAGAGAGAATGAGTCGATGGAGAGCGGAAAGCTGATTGTTCTGGAAGGCATTGATGGGAGCGGAAAAAGCACGCAATACAGGCTGCTCCAGGAGCGCTTCCGGCAGGAGGGCATCCAGTTTCACAGCACGGTATTCCCGCGCTATCAGGAGGAATCCTCGGCGCTGATAAGGCTCTATCTGTCCGGCGCGTTTGGAAGCAAGCCGGAGGATGTAAATGCCTGCGCTGCCGCCGCGTTTTATGCTGTGGACAGATATGCTGCCTATAAGCAGGACTGGGGCGGAATATATGAGTCTGGCGGGCTGATACTGGCAGACCGCTATACAACCTCCAATGCCGTCCATCAGGGCAGCAAGGTTCCCAGGGAGGAACTGGGCGCGTTTTTTGATTGGCTTTACGATTTTGAATACATCCGCCTGGAGCTTCCCAGGCCGGACATGGTGATATATCTGGATGTGGATATGAATACCTCCCTATCCCGTATACGCCGCCGTGCGGCGGCTCAGGGAGAGAGGCCGGACATCCACGAGCAGGATGAACATTATCTCCGTCAGTGCCTGGCTACAGGAAAGCTTGCCGCCGCGCATTATGGCTGGCAGGTCGTAGCCTGGGAAAAGGACGGCCGGGAGCGGGAGGCCGAGGAGAAGAGCCAGGAGATATTTTCCCTGATAAAAAAGCAGGGGCTCATATGAGCCCCAATATGGAAAGCGGAATTATCTCTTTGCCTCGACCGTTCAGCAGCCGCAGCCGTTGTTGCAGCCACCGTCGCAGCTGTTGCCGCAGCCGCAGGAGAACAGAAGAATCAGAATGATGATGATCCAAAGCCAGCCGCCGTTATTGCAGGAATTGCAGAACATATTAAAAGCCCTTTCTCCGCGCTGAAATTTTTCGTGACCACCGCCAGCGCGGTATAGGCGGCGGTGCGCGGTTCATCCGAGTCATACTATGACGCAGCGCCTTTTGAGGTGACATTTGTGAAGGAGAGTTTTCATGTCGCATAGAACCCCAGATGACGATTTTGACCTTCCGAATTTTGACGACCTGATGGATGGAGACATCCAGGGCGGGAATACAGAGAAGGACACGGCAAGGGAGAGCGAATCCTTTGTCTTTGATGAGGATTTTTTTGCCTCAGGTGAAAAAAAGGCAAGCGGCCGGAAATCATCAAAGGATGCTTCCTCCGATACAGCTGCCTGGGCTGATGCTGATCCGAATCAGGTGGATGCGGTGCTGTCTGCGCTGAATCACCAGGGAAAGGACTCCGCCAAGGGCCAGAAGCCCGCCGGTCAGCAAGGTGCCGACCGAAAGAAGGCGAAGGAGTCGGATGATTTCCATGTCCGCGCCGTTTTTTCGTACCTGAATGATTTGAAGCTGGAGGTAAAGGGTAAAGCTCCCGATGATGAGTAATAGCAGCGGCAAAACACCTCCGAACGACGAGGGAATAAGAAGGAAGCTGAATCTGCTGATTTGGTAGAGAGCAAGCCTCAGTATAAGCCTGTCTGGATGGAGAGAAAGAAAAAGGACAAACCGGCCAAGCCACAAAAGCAGGAGCCTTTGGAGCGGGTAACGCCCACCATAGGACGGAATCTGCGGGCTGACCAGATGCTCGTATACGACTCTGAGCTGGACGACATTGACTACACGGACGAGGAGGACTTGCCGGAGGCCAGGGACTATATGCCCATCCGTTTCCGGCGGTATGGCCGGGTAGGAGTCGCCGGAGGTATACTTTACGCGCTGTTTGTTATCAGCGTCAGCATTGTGCTGGCCTGCGCCGCCTGGATGATGGCGTCGGACGTGCTGGCGCTGAATAAGGAGGAGGTTTCCGCGGTGGTGACCATAGAAGCCTATGAACCCACCGATGAGGACACCTTCAACGAGGAAGGAAACGCCGTAAACGAGGACGGCGAAGAGATACAGGTGGACATTGATCAGGTGGCCACCGTGCTGAAAAACGCCGGCATCATTGAATATAAGTGGCTGTTTAAGCTCTATTCCCAGTTTTCCAGTGCGGACACAAAGATAGACCCCGGCACCTATGACGTATCCACGGAGCTGGACTATCGCGCCCTTGTCACCACCATGCAGTTTGGCTCCGGCAGTCAGGAGGTCACCCGCGTCACCTTCCCAGAGGGCTATACACTCTCGCAGATATTTGCGCTTTTGGAGGAAAACAACATCTGCGAGGTGGAGGAGCTGGAGGAAGCTGCCGCCAATTATGATTTTGATTATGACTTCCTGGCCGATTTGGAGCTGGGAGACGCAAACCGCCTGGAGGGCTATCTGTTCCCGGATACCTATGATTTCTATCAGGGCGAGTCGGCCACAGTGGCTATAAACCGTTTCCTGCGCAACACCTCCAACAAGCTGACAGAGGAAATGGAGGAGCAGGCGGCATCCATGGGCTATACCATGCATGACATTATTATTATTGCCTCACTGATCGAGAAGGAGGCCGGCAGCGACGAGGAACGAGCCACTATCGCGTCCGTTATTTATAACCGTCTGAATGCGGGCTGGACGCTTGGTCTGGACAGTACTATCAACTATATCCTTGGCAGCAGCACCTTTGAGCTGACCAGCGACGATCTGGCGATAGACAGTCCCTATAACACCTATCTGTACGCTGGTTTACCTGCCGGGCCTATTTGCAACCCTGGCCTCGCGTCTATCGAGGCGGCGCTGAACCCGGAGAGTACAAACTACTGGTACTGGTACTCTTATGAGACGGACAGCGGAACATGGGTGACGGAGTTCTTCTCCACAAGCGATGAGTTTAACGCTTTTGCGGCGGAACATCCTTATTCCTGATATGACCATCAAACAAGAAACTTGAATATAATAAGAGGTAGGAACGAATGAACAAGAAATACGGTGTAAATGAGCTGCGGGAGATGTTTTTGTCCTTCTTTGAGACGACGCGCCCCCTTCTGCTGCCCAGCATATCGCAGAATCCACAGCATGACCACATCCTTTTTCTGATAAACTCCCGCATGGCCCCCATGAAGCCCTATTTCACTGGGGAACAGGAGCCGCCTCGTCACCGGGTCTGCACCTGCCAGAAGTGCATCCGTACCGGCGACATTGAAAATATCGGCAAGACTGCCCGTCATGGCACCTATTTTGAGATGCTTGGAAACTTCTCCTTCGGTGATTACTTCAAAAAAGAAGCGATTGCCTGGAGCTGGGAATTTTTGACAAGTCCGGAGTGGGTGGGCCTTGACCCGGAGCGGCTCTATCCCTCCGTTTATCTGGATGACGATGAGGCGGCTAATATCTGGCATGAGGACATTGGTATCCCGACGGAGCGAATTTTCCGCTTCGGCAAGGAGGATAACTTCTGGGAGCATGGATCCGGCCCCTGCGGCCCCTGCTCGGAAATATATTACGACCGAGGTCCGGAATATGGCTGCGGCAAACCTACCTGCACCGTGGGCTGCGACTGCGACCGCTATATGGAGGTCTGGAACAACGTCTTTTCCCAGTTTAATAACGATGGGCACGATAACTATACGGAGCTTGCCCAGAAAAACATAGACACCGGCATGGGTCTGGAGCGTCTGGCTGTGGTCTGCCAGGACGTAGACTCCCTGTTTGATGTGGACACGGTCATGAACATCACGAACGAGGTCTCCCGTCTGACCGGGGCCACTTATGGCCAAAGTCACACGATGGACGTGTCTCTGCGTGTCATCACTGACCATATTCGTTCTGCTACCATGATGATATGTGACGGTGTCCTTCCCTCTAACGAGGGGCGGGGCTATGTACTGCGCCGCCTGTTGCGCCGTGCCGCCCGCCACGGGAAGCTTCTTGGCATGAACGAGCCGTTCCTTTATAAAGTTGTGGACATGGTGATTCACGAAAACGAGTGCGCCTATCCTGACCTGCGGGAGAAGCAGGCTTATATCACCAAGGTCGTTCGGGTCGAGGAAGAGAATTTTGCCAAGACCATCGACGCCGGTATGCACATTTTCGCCGATATGCTGAACGGACACAAGGCGGCGGGGCAGGACGTTTTCTCCGGCGCGGATGCCTTCCGGCTGTATGATACTTATGGATTCCCTCTGGATATGACGGAGGACATGGCCGAGGAAGCTGGGATGTCCGTGGATGAGGCCGGATTCCAGGAGCTGATGGAGCAGCAGCGCCAGCGGGCGAGAGAGGCCCGCGGCGATATGAGCGAGGCATGGCAGGGCCTTGACCTCGGTCTTGACAACACCCCCACGGAGTTTACCGGCTATGAAAAGACAGCGGACACCGGTGAAATTTTGGCCATGGTGCTGGGCGGGGAGCTGACCCATGAAATCTCCACCGGGGCGGAGGCCGTTCTGGTTTTGGACAAAACGCCTTTTTACGCGGAGATGGGCGGTCAGACCGCCGACCAGGGTGTTATCAAAAACGGGGAAAACATTTTCCGCGTTACGGACGTGCAGAAAAACAAGGGCGGAAAATACCTCCATTCCGGCACGGTCATTACCGGCGGGTTCTCTGTTGGCGATAAGGTGGAGACGGCGCTGGATGTGGAACGCCGGAACGCCATACGCCGCGCCCATTCCGCCACGCATTTGCTGCAAAAGGCTTTGCAGAATGTTCTGGGCGACCATGTGCATCAGGCCGGTTCCTATGTGGAGGCGGACTATCTGCGCTTTGACTTTACCCATTTCTCTGCTGTAACGCCGGATGAGCTGCGCCAGGTTGCCACACAGGTGAACGATGAGATACTGTCCGGCCTAAACGTGGATATACAGGAAATGCCTATTGACCAGGCACGCGAAAAGGGCGCTATGGCGCTGTTTGGGGAAAAATACGGCGATGTGGTTCGTGTGGTGGACATGGGCGGCTGGTCTATCGAGCTTTGCGGCGGCACCCATGTGGACAATACTGCCAAAATCGGCCCCTTCCGTATTGTTTCTGAAAGCTCCATCGCCTCCGGCGTTCGCCGTATTGAGGCTGTTACGGGCAAGCTTTACCTCACACAGGTTGAGGACAGCTATCATCTTCTGGCCAGGAGCGCAGCGCTGGTGAAGGCTCAGCCTGCGGAGCTGGCAGAAAAGCTGACGGATGTGCTGCAAAACGTAAAGACTCTTCTCCAGATTCTTTATAAGGTGCAGGATCAGCTTATGTCCGGCGAGGTGGAGCGGTTCCTGTTCGCGGCAAAGAATATTGGCGGGTTAAAGGTTCTTACTACAACCATTCCTAACGTCGGCACGGACGAGCTGCGCCGCATGGGCGATAAGCTCCGGGACAAGGAGCCGGACTGTGTGGCTGTTTTTGCCGGCATCAACGGGGAGAAGCTGACCTTCCAGGCGGTATGTGGCAAAGAAGCTGTGGCAAAGGGCATTAAGGCCGGAGACATCATCAAGGAGGTCTGCGCTGTGGCGGGAGGCCACGGCGGCGGCAAGGCCGAGTCCGCTATGGGCGGCGGCAAGGACATCCTTATGACCGACAACGCCCTCGCTATTGTGGATGACATCGTGGCCCGCAAGCTGGGCATTTAATAGAATATTGGGAGGGAAAACCTATGTCTATGGTTATCAACGCCGATTCTGACTGCCTGTTCTGCAATATCATTGAGGGGAAAATTCCCTCTACCAAGGTATATGAGGACGACTACTGCTATGCCTTCCGGGACATAGCACCCCAGGCCCCAACGCATATTCTGGTCATTCCGAAGGAGCATATCCCCTCTGCGGACGCGCTGGACAGCGGCAACTCCTCTGTTGCGGCTCGCTGCCTGGAGGCCATACCAAAAATCGCCAAGGGCGAGGGGCTTGAAAATGGCTATCGCATCATTTCCAACGTGGGGCCGGATGCGGGGCAGAGCGTGCAGCATCTGCATTTTCATCTTCTGGGCGGCAAGCGTATGCCAGACCAGATGATATAAGCGCCGCCGGTGCGAAAGCTGGCATGGGCGGCCATTGGATTTACCGCTGCCGTTATTTTGGCGGAGTATGATATTCTGCCAGTATCGGGGCTGCCGTATATTGCGGCAGCCCTTGCTGTCTTGTCTCCGGCAGCCTTAACCCTTCGAGGTGACAACCGAAGGCGGATGCTTATTTTGCTTCTGTCTGCCAGTGTGGGAATTTTATGGTGGTGGGGCCACTATACTCTCCATATAAAGCCGTGCGAGGCGCTGGTGGGCGAGACGGCGGAGGTGACAGCCGTTGTAACGGACTATCCCCAGGAGGGAGACGGCTATACAAAACTGGAGGTGCGGATAACCGAAGGAGCACCCCGGGAACAGGCAGTGCTGTATCTCTATTCCGGCGAGATGCCGGAACTTGCACCAGGGGATGTTATCCAAGCGGAGATAAAAATTACCTCGGCGCTGGTGCGTGCCGGGGAGCGCACAAGGACATATACCGCCCAGAATCAGAATCTGTTGGGTTATATAAGAGGCGACGTGACGGTGACAGGACGTTCCAGTCAGGCGTGGCTTTACTTCCCGAAGGTGCTGTGTCAGCGTATTAAGACAATCTGCGGCGAAATATTTCCTTCTGACACGGCTCCATTCATGACGGCGCTGTTAACCGGCGACACAACAGCGCTGAAGAACGACGGCGGCCATTATACTGCCATGCGTCTGTCTGGGGTGCTGCATATTGTGGCCGTCAGCGGAATGCACCTGTTTGTTTTGACGTCCTACTGCGAGACCGTCCTGGGAAAGAGCCGGTGGGCCAGCCTTTTGAGCATTGCGGTCATTGTTTTATTTACCCTGATGGCCGGGTGCAGGCCATCCATCGTTCGCGCTGCGGTGATGCAGTCGATTCTGCTGCTGGCTCCTGTCCTGGGACGGGAGAACGATTCGCCCACTAGTCTTTCTGCGGCGCTTCTTCTGCTTTTGCTGATAAATCCGGCGGCAGTGGCCGGTGTGGGATTGCAGCTCAGCTTTGCCTGCGTTATTGGACTGCTGTTTTTGATGCCAAAACTGTCGGGCTGGTGTCATGCACATCTGCCTATGAGAAATAAGCTGATGCGAACAACGGTAAACAGTCTGAACTGCACCATCAGCGCCACGGCATTTGCCTTGCCCCTGTCCGCATGGTATTTTGGCACCGTGCCGCTCTTTTCGCCGGTGGCGAATCTGCTGACCCTCTGGGCAGTGGAGATTTGCTTTGGGGCGGGGTATATACTTTGCGCCATTGGCGCGTTGCTGCCTGAGCTTGCATCACTGTTGGGACTGGCATTTAGCTGGCTCGTTCGGTGGTGTATGCTGGTATATGAAACCATAGGCGCCATGCCCTTTGCCTGTCTGTATACAGCGGATAATCGAGCCGCGCTGTGGCTTATCAGCGTATATGGACTGATGATTTTGTGGTATGTCCTGAGACGACTGGGTGTGTTCATTCATTTCGGCATTCCGGCTGGTCTTTGTGTCATAGGTCTGTGCGCTGTGCTACTGACTGGGGATGTATCTATCCGGCAGGCGGGCGGCATACTGACCGTGCTGGATGTGGGCCAGGGGGAAAGTGTGGCTTTGACAGACGGGACAGCCACAGTGCTTGTTGACTGCGGCGGAAGCGGCTTGGATAATGCCGGTGATGTGGCTGCGGATTATCTGCTGAGCCTGGGGCAGTCGGAAATAGACATTCTGATTCTTACCCATCTCCATGAGGATCATACCAATGGAGTTGAGGAGCTTTTATACCGCATGGAGGTTAATTATCTCATCTATCCCGCAGACGCGGAGGATGCAGACGATACACTGACGGATATTCTGGCTCTGGCGGAGAGCCTGGGAACCCAGAATGTTGCGCTGTCCTCAGACTGCACGGCTCAGGTGGGCAATATGGTTCTGACCATGTATCTGCCCCAGGCAGGCAGCGATGAAAATGAACGTGGCATTGTTGTTCTGGCGAAAATAGGCGGCGGAACGGCCCTCATTATGGGGGATGCAGGAGAGAACGCCGAGACGGTGCTGCTGGCACAGGACGCTGTGCCGGATGTAGACGTGCTGGTGGTGGGGCACCATGGTTCTAAGACCGCATCCAGCGCGCTGTTCCTCCAAACAGTTCAGGCAGAGACGGCGGTTATATCCGTGGGGTATAATTCCTATAATTTGCCGGCGGAGGAAATATTGGAACGGTTGTCGGTCTATTGCCCCACGGTGCTGCGGACGGATGAGGAAGGAAACGTGGCTATCGCGATGACAGAGGAGGAAGAAAATGGCTAAAGTGGAAAAGGGCGGCGCGGACTACAGTGCGGAGATAAAGCGCCTTCGGAGTGAAGGCCCGGCGCGGGTATACATCCTCCGTGGTGAGGAGGATTATCTGCGGGACAGTTTTCTCGAGGAACTGAAAAAGCAGTGCCTGGAGCCTGATACGGAGGCATTTAACCATCATCGGCTGCAAGGCCAAGCGCTGGATATTGCGAAGCTGGCGGAAAGCGTAGAGGCGATGCCCTTTATGGGAGAACACACACTTGTAGAGGTGCGGGATTTTGACGTAAACAAGACCTCTGCCTATGACCCGGAGAGGCTGAAAAGTTTGTTGTCAGATATACCGGAATGGGCCACGGTGGTTTTTCTCTTTGGCCCGGAGTACAGTCCGGACAGCCGACTTGGCGCCGTGAAGGCCATGAAAAAGGCGGGGTATGACTTGGCTTTTTCAAGCCCGCGGGAGAATGAGCTTATCCGTTGGGTTTCCCGCCGCGTTGAGGGGCAGGGGAAAAGCATCGATGGGGCTGACGCGAGGTATCTTATCTGGGTTTGTGGAGCCAGGATGAATACCCTGATACCAGAGATTATCAAAATTGCCGGTTATGCACAGGGGGAATTTATCACAAAGCGTGACATCGACGCTGTGGCCCGCCGCGCCCCGGAGACCACAATTTTCAATCTGACAGATGCCCTGGGACGCCGGGCGTATGATAAGGCGGCAGGCGTACTGGCGGATTTGCTGGCGGATCGGGATGAACCGCCCCAAAAGCAGATTGCCATGGTCAGCGAGCAGTTTCGGCGGCTGTATGTAGCCCGTGTAGCCGCGGACAGCAGCAGGGGGGAAGATTATATTACTTCCTGCATCCCGGAGCTTGCCGGACGGGCCTATCCGCTGCGGCTGCTGAAAGGTGCCTGCAAAAACTATTCCCAGGAGCGGCTGGCCAGAGCGGTTAGTCTTTGCGTTCAGTGTGATTATCGCATGAAGGACACCGGCGGCGAGCCGGAGACTCTGATGAAGGAGCTGCTGATGCAGCTCGCCGTGGATCGATCATGATGCGGATACAGGAGGCCATCGTAGTGGAGGGCCGGTATGATAAGGCTGCACTGGCGCAGGTTGTGGACACGGTTATCATAGAGACCAAGGGTTTCGGTATTTTTTCCGATGAGGAAAAGCTGGCTCTTCTGCGCCGCCTTGCCCAGATTAGGGGGCTGGTTGTGCTGACGGATGGGGACGGCGGCGGCTTTGTGATTCGCAAATTTCTCCGGGGAGCCATAGATCCCTCGATGGGGAAGCACGCCTATGTACCGGATATTTACGGCAAGGAACGGAGAAAAAAAGCCCCCTCCAGGGAGGGAAAGCTGGGCGTAGAGGGTATGAGCCGGGAAATACTGGAGCAGGCTCTTCGCCGTGCAGGCGTTACCGTACTGGATGAGACTTCAGAGCAGGAGAGCAAGGCTCCACCTATCACCAAGGCGGAGCTGTATGCCCTTGGCTTTTCCGGGCGCCCGGACAGCGCGGCCAGCAGGGGTATATTGCTAAAGGCGCTGGGGTTGCCGGAGCGCATGACGACAAACGCCATGCTGGAGGCGCTAAACGTGCTCTCATCCCTGGAGGAAATTAAGGCTATCGCGGCTGGGATTCAAAAATGCTGGGATTCAAAAATAATGAGCGCAATACCTGCCAGCAGGAGAACACCCGCCGGGGTGTCCGCCATTTCCTGCGCAAGGCGGTAAAGATTGAAATTAGCGGCGCATGGCGTTCCCGCGAACAGGCATATCACGAAGGCGGCGAACACCATGACACAGCAGAACGCCAGAATAATATGTACTGCCAGCAGGCCTGCCGGAGATATTTGCTTGAAGCTATGTAAAAAATGTTTCATGGCTCTATCATATAAAAAAACGCCAGCCGCCGCAAGGCACAATTTCTTCCCGCTTTGGAAGATTTATGAGGGCGACATAATATTTTTGTAGCAATATGTTGCGATGTGTGTTATAATTATTTTCGATATTTGGTAGATTCAGAATTTAAAAAATTGTGGGAGGGTTCGTCATGAAGTGTCCCTATTGCGGCTATGCGGAGAGCAAGGTCATTGATTCCCGCCCGGCGGACGAGGGCAGTACCATCCGCCGCCGGCGAGAGTGTCTGATGTGTTCAAAACGGTTCACAACCCATGAAAAGGTTGAGCGTATGCCCCTCGTTGTGATAAAGCGAGATGGCAGCCGCCAAACCTTCGACCGGGTGAAGGTCGTAAACGGTATGGTGCGCGCCTGCGAGAAGCGCCCCGTTCCCCTGCGCCAGTTGGAAGCCATTGCCGATTCCGTGGAGGCGGAGCTGCAAAACGCGCTGGAGCGCGAAATTACAACAACGGAAATCGGGGAAATGATTATGAAGCGCCTGAAGGATTTGGATGAGGTGGCTTATGTCCGTTTTGCCTCTGTTTATCGTCAATTCAAGGATTTGAACACCTTTATGGAGGAGCTTACAAAGCTCCTGGGTGACAAGCAGGGAGAAAACGGGAGCAACTGACCCTATTTTGGCTCCCTTGGGGCCAGAAATATGCCCCCTGCCATATCCGTTGTCATCATATAAACCTGATGGGGATTTTTCAGCCCCTGAGCCTTGAGCTGTGCGTTCAGCCAATTCATGTCGCGGCCCAGGATTCGGAGGTTGTTTTCCATGACCCGGCCATTATTTATGACAATCAGGGGATACCCTGTGTCCTCCTGGGTCAGATTCATCTGCCCGGCGGTAACGGGGCGATTCTCCGGGGCCAGGATGACGTTTAAGCGTCCATCCGTCTCTAATATGGCATAGTCTACCGCGTTCATGTCCAGCACGCCCTCGTTTCGCAGCGCTTCGGCCAACTCGTCCGGGGTGAAGCGATTGCGGCGCATTTGCCCCTGGTCGATGCGTCCATGGACAATGAGCAGGGCAGGCTGGCCTGCCAAAACTGCACGACATTTCACACTTTTTGCCATTAAAAACGACAATATTAGTTCCAACCCAAGCAAAGTGATGACGGGGACAATGCCATACCAGAGAGGCTTCTCCGGGTCAGTGATGGGAGTGGAGGCCACCTGGGACACCAGCACGGTGACAATAAGCTCTGAAAGCTCCAGATCGCCCAACTGCCGTTTCCCCATCAAACGCAGAAGGAGAACCAGTACCCCATAGATGATTACAGCGTTTATAAAAATTTTCAAAATAGTCAGCATAGTCTTAGTATGCCAACGCAAACCCGTTCTATGAACGGATTATTGTTTTTATGAGGAGGATAAATTTTGGGAAAGTATTTTGGAACGGACGGCTTTCGCGGAGAAGCGAATGTGGGCCTGAATCCTGTTCACGCCTTTCAGATAGGACGCTACCTGGGCTGGTATTATGGCCAGACACATAAGGCCCGTATTGTCATCGGCAAGGATACGCGCCGCAGCAGCTATATGTATGAAAATGCCCTGGCCGCAGGTATCGTGGCTTCCGGCGCGGACGCCTATCTGCTGCACGTCACTACCACGCCCTGCGTTTCCTATATCGCAAGAACAGAGGAGTTTGACTGCGGCGTCATGATTTCTGCGAGCCACAACCCCTTTTATGATAACGGCATCAAGCTGATAAACGGCGAAGGCGAAAAGATGGACGATACCCTCCAGGACGAGATAGAGCGCTATATCGACGGGCTGCTGCCGGAGCTGCCCTACGCCCTGCGGGAAAAGGTCGGCTGTACTGTGGATTATTACGCTGGCCGCAGCCGGTATATCGGCTACCTGACTGACATCTCTGACCGTCCCTTTGAGGACAGGAAAATCGTTTTGGACTGCGCCAACGGCAGCACGTGGATGATTGCGGAGGCGGTGTTCAAAGCCCTGGGGGCCAAGGTACAGGTGATAAACGCTCAGCCGGATGGGACGAATATCAATAACGGCTGCGGTTCCACGCATATCGAGGGGCTTCAGGCGTATGTTCGGGAGCATCATGTAGACTGCGGTTTCGCCTTTGATGGGGACGGAGATCGGTGCCTGGCCGTGGATGAACGGGGCCAGGTGGTCAACGGAGACAAAATTATGTATCTCTGCGCCCGTTTCCTGAAGGACAATGACCAGCTCCCGTCCAATACGGTCGTGACTACGGTCATGTCCAATTTTGGATTGTATAAGGCGCTGGACGCGGCGGGCATTGCCTATGAAAAAACCGCTGTAGGAGACCGCTATGTCTATGAAAACATGAAGGCCAATGGGCACCTCATCGGCGGCGAGCAGTCTGGACATATCATTTTCCGCAAGTATGCCCGCTCCGGGGATGGTATCATCACGGCCATTATGGTCATGCGTGTAATGATAGAGACCCAGCTTCCCTTGTCATCGCTTGTATCAGATGTGACCACCTATCCCCAGGTACTGAAAAATGTTGTCGTCACAGACAAGGACGCAGTTTTGGCGGACGAACGTGTGGCCGCAGAGGTGGCCGTCGTGGAGCAGGAGTTTGGCGACGACGGACGGGTACTGCTTCGCAAGAGCGGGACAGAGCCTGTCCTCCGGGTCATGGCGGAGGCTGGAACGACAGAGACCTGCGAAGCTGCGGTGAACCGAATTATTGCCGTGATGGAGAAAATCGGCTGTCTTATCGAGGTGAGAAAATGATTACCACAAGGGAGCTGTATTCATTGGAGCACACTGCGGCGGCTCCGCTGCTGGAGACAACGGAGTACCCCTGGGAGGCTCTGGAAGGCATCGGTGATTTTATTCTTGCCCTGGGAAAAACTCTCCCGGCGGAGGAATACAACCACCCGGCAGAGGATGTCTGGATTGCAAAGGATGCGGAGGTGTTCCCTTCTGCTTACATCCATGGCCCATGCATTATTGGTCACAGGACAGAGGTGCGCCAGTGCGCCTTTATACGCGGCAACGCCCTGGTAGGGGAGGGCTGCGTAGTGGGAAACTCCACAGAGTTGAAAAATGTAATCCTGTTCGACGGCGTGCAGGTGCCTCATTATAATTATGTGGGGGACTCCATCCTGGGCTATAAGGCCCATATGGGGGCCGGGAGCATCACTTCCAATGTGAAAAGCGACAAGACCCTGGTCGTTATCCTGGAGGGAACGATTTGCCATGAGACAGGCCGAAAAAAGGTGGGCGCCATGCTGGGCGACCATGTGGAGGTGGGTTGCAACAGCGTCCTGAACCCCGGTACGGTTATAGGCCGGGAGAGCAGTGTTTATCCTCTTTCCTCTGTTCGGGGCGTAGTTCCGGCAGGCCATATCTATAAGGACAAGAGCAACATAGTTCCCAGAACGTGAAAAATGTGCCGGACTGCATTTCCCGACTGCATTTTTGTCAGTTTTTTGCAGCGGCATCGTGCGTGGCGGTCCGATTTTGAATGGCCGAGCGATAAACCTCTGCGGCGTCGATGCTGTCTTGCGGGAAGAACTCCTCCACCGGGAAACGGATACGGGAGAACATGGAGCAGGGATCGTCCTCCGTGCCGGAGATGCACTCCTTATCCGGCAGGCAATAGTCATGAACCGGCACGACAAGCTGAGTATCCCGTTCCAGGCGAATGATAGAAAACTGTCCCAGCGTTGTCATCAGCATACGGGAGCCGTCTGACAGTACCAAATCCTCTCCAAAATGGGCAAGAATGCTTGGCGGAATGTCCCGCACATCGGCGGCCAGTCCTGTCGGGCAGGCGTCCACCAGCTTCATGTTCAGTGCGATGGGATTTACGCATTCTACCACGGCTACCGGCTGAGTGTCGCTGTCCGCAAAGGTTCCGTCTGAGCTGTAGACCTTGGCGGAGCCTTCGCTACCGAACAGCATAACCCGCTTGTTGAATACGCACAGGCCCTGCACTTGGTTTTCCCCCGGGAAGGTCTGGCCCGTCACCTCGTAGAAATAGGTCACGTCTACCGTGAAATAGCCCCGGTTGAAGCTTATTTCATCCACGTCCACGCTTGCATACAGCAGCGTTGCGGAAGCGGGCCGCACGCTGAAGGCGCTCTCTATGTATGGCTGAGAGCTGACGGTGGGATACACCCGCAGATCCTCCACACAATCCTTGTCGCGGCAGCTATCGTAGATTTTCCTTGTATGGATACACACGGCTTCCGTGTACTCCTGGCTGTCCGCCATGATGATACCTCCTCTTCGTATTTGCCGGGTGAACCCGGCGTTCACTACAGTCTATGCGCCGAGCGGCGGAATGTGAAATTATCCTGTACGAGGATTGAAATTTGTGGTATGATAAATGAAAAAGACAGGCGGGAAGGGAACGTATATGGAGAACCTGGGTTTTATCCGGGATAAGCTGGACATTAAAATACTAATACTATTCATCCTTGAAAAGCTGCCCGGCCCGGTGGAGCCGCTGGTGCTGTCAGACCTAACGCTGCTGGACGGGGGATTTACCTGGTTTGATTATACGGACTGCCTCGCGGAGCTTGTAAAGACGGGACACGTCACCGACGCGGACGGGAAATATGAAATCACTGAAAAGGGCCGTCGGAACGTGAACACTGTGGCTTCCAGCCTGCCCTATTCCGTGCGGGCCAAGGCGGAGCGACTGACTGCGCCGGTGGCCGCCGCCATGAGCCGAAGCAGCATGATAGAAACTGCCTCCGAGGCAGCCTCCAACGGCGGAAAGACTGTCAGCCTGCGCCTCTCTGACGGTATGGGTGAAATTATCTCCATGCGGCTTGCTGTTCCAGATGAGGCTCAGGCTCAGCGGATTGAGTCCAAATTCCGTGATAGAGCGGAGGAAATATACAACCGAATCATTGAGATATTCCTCGAATCTGAAGACGAGTCGGAGTAAGAAAAAACGAGCTGTGCCGTATATGTATCCTGGCGCAGCTCGTTTTTTATCCGAATAATAAGCAACTTCCGAACAATAGCATAGAATGGGGTATCACCAGGAAAGGATTGAATCTCATTGGAAATATACGTGGTAAAAAGTGGTGACACACTTTATAACATTGCCCGGCGGTATTCTGTGACGTTGGATGATATTATATATGCTAATCAGCTTGATGATCCGTCAGTGCTGGCGGTGGGGCAGGCGCTCATTATCCCGCAGGGCCAGCGCATTCATGTCGTTCAGCGAGGGCAGACTCTGTTTTCCATTGCTCGACGCTATGACGTCACTGTCCAGAGAATTATCGCTGTCAATCCGTCTATTGACCCAAACCGCATCTATCCAGGGCAAAGCATCGTCATACCGGCAGTGGGGCAGGATTTAGGGGAAATCGTCGTAAACGGCTACATAACCGACGCGACGGATGACACGTTATCCGCTCAGCTTCCGTATCTGACCTTTCTCTCTCCGTTTTCCTATCGAACAGACGTGACAGGCGCTCTCACGCAGACCTTTAATATGAACACTGGCACATCTGAAGGGGAGCGGACAGCCAACCTTTTGACCATTACAAACCTGAAAGCGCAGGGCGGTTTCTCCAGCGATATTGCTCACGCGATTCTGACGGATCAGGCGGCGCAGGATGATTTTTTGAACAATGTGGAGGCAAAGCTATCCCAGGGCAGCTGGTATGGCATCAACATAGATTTCGAGTATATCTATCAGTTTGACCGGGACAGCTATAACCAGTTTATTTCCCGGCTCACCGAGCGGCTGCACACCCTGGGATATATCGTGGTGACGGCCCTGGCCCCCAAACTGTCCGACAGTCAGCAGGGGCTTTTATACACAGCCCATGACTATGCTTTCCACGGCAAAACCGTGGATTACGTGGTGCTGATGACCTATGAGTGGGGCTATACCTATGGCCCGGCCATGGCGGTGGCTCCTATCGACAAGGTACGCCAGGTGCTTGATTATGCGGTATCCGTCATGCCGTCAGGGAAGGTGCTTTTGGGGCTGCCAAATTATGGCTATGACTGGACGCTTCCCTTTGTTCAGGGGTCGGCAGCAAAGCCGCTGACCAACGTAGGGGCCGTCACTCTTGCGGGACAGATGGGAGCTGCCATCCAATTTGACGAGACAGCTCAATCGCCCTTCTTCCTCTATACCGACGGGAGCGGCGCACAGCATGAGGTCTGGTTCGAGGATGCCCGCAGCCTGCGGGCTAAGTATGAGTTAGTCAGCGAATACGGCCTGGCGGGGGTCAGCTTCTGGAATCTGAATAACCTGTTCCGTGCAAATTTTTTGGTTTTGGAATCCATGTTCAGTGTGGAAAAGGTTATATAACGAAAAAAAGCAAAGGCACGACCTCCAGAGCCGTGCCTTTGCAAAATGTATATAATTCGGTTTTATTGGATGAAATTGGTTGCCACACGCACTTCCGTTTCCGGTAGGCCAAAGGCTTCTCTGCCCAGCGCAATGGATTTTATGAGAAATGCCATGTTGCGGCCAAGAGCACGCATAACCTGGAGGCCCTCCTGGTCTTTTTCTACATCCTCCGCCGTGAAACCGTGGACGCTGTTCCAGTATTGACTGGACGCCACCGGCATACCGGAGATGGTAAAATATTTGTTCAGCTCATCGAAGGTGGAGGAGCAGCCGCCCCGACGGGCGGAGACAACTGCCGCGCCTACCTTCATAGTTTTGTCAAAGCCGGTGGAATAGAACAGCCGATCAAGGAAGGAGACCAATGTTCCGTTTGCGGAGGCGTAATACACCGGGGAACCGACCACCAGACCATCGCACTGGGCAAATAATGCTGCCGCTTCGTTTACGGCGTCGTCAAATACACAGCAGCCTGTCTTGGCGCAGCTTCCGCAGGCGATACAGCCCCGGATGCTTTGATTTCCTACCTGGATGGTCAAAGTCTCAATGCCCTGCTGCTCAAGAGTATCTGCTACCTCGCGCAAGGCTCTGGCAGTGCAGCCATTTCCATGGGGGCTGCCATTTATCAGTAATACCTTCATGCTTCTATCTCCTTATTTCATTTTCCCTGTGCATCAATCAGGGACGATTTACAATTTATTGGCAAGGAATGTCTGGTCAAAGGGGATGTCCTGTAGAAAAACTTTGTCCCATGAGAAGAGGCTGACCAGTTCTCTTGCCGCTATTGGTTCCGGTTTTGGCAGAAGCCCGGCGGAATAGGCCAGAATGCCGGTCAGTGTCTCCGGCGTGTAGGTCTTACGCAGGGCCTGCGTGCTGAGGCTTCCGAGGCGCTTGGAGAGCTTCCTCCCTTGGGACACCTGCAGCGGCCCGTGGCAGTAGGCGGGGGGAACGCCGCCCAGAGTGCGGATGAGCCATGCCTGCCGGGGCGCAGAGGAGAGCAGGTCATGGCCCCGCACCACGCGGGTCACGCACATAAGCATATCGTCCACACTGACGGCCAGCTGATAGGCAAAGATTCCGTCCGCCCGGCGGAGAATGAAATCGCCTACATCCTGTTTAAGATTTTGAGAAAAGCTGCCATAATGTCCGTCAGCTACAGTTGTCATTTCGTCAGGAACCTTTATCTTCCAGGCAGGACGGCGGCCAGATAATTCCAATTTCGTCCGCTGCGCGGCGGTCAGATACTGGCATGGACAACCTGACTCCTTGCGTTCCTCGCCGGGATGAGGAGCAGAAGCAGCCAGACGCTGTGCCCGGCTGCAATAGCAGGGATAGACAAGATTATGCTGCTCCAGTGTGTGAAACGCTTCCTGATAGAGAGCCGTCCGCTGGCTCTGGCTGTAGGCGGGATCCGGCCAGCCCTCGTCCCAGTCCAGACCCAGCCAGTGCAGGTCATCCGCCAGAGCCTTGGCGTATTCCGGTTTAGAGCGTGCTGGGTCTAAATCCTCCATACGGAATATCATCCGGCCCCCAAGAGCGCGGATGTCCAGCCATGCCAGCAGCATAGAAAGCAGATTTCCTATGTGCATATACCCAGAAGGGCTTGGGGCAAATCGCCCTATCTCTGTTGTGTTCATGTTTCTATTATAACGCGTGTGGAGAAGATTGGGAAGGGGGCAGGTCATCTTTTCTCTTTTTGGCGGTCAGCTTGAAAACAAGATAGCCGCACATAATGCCAATCATGTTCATTATGATGTCGTCTACGTCGAAGCAGCCAAGTTTTGAAACAAGCTGGAATAGTTCAATGCATACGATGCTGCAAATGCTGATTCCAAAGACCTTTGCGGCCGAATCAAATCGGCAGTATGCCATGGGAAGAAGAAAGCCGAAAGGGATGAACGGTACAAAATTTCCCAGGAGATTATAAACTGCCCAGTGAGACTTCAGAAGTCTCAGCTGTATAGACAGCGTCCGAAAAGGTATCAGATTATAATTCACGCTGTCCGGCTGCGAGGCCCGCGCTATTCTTGCCGAAAGCTCTGCAAAGGAACCATTGAATTTTATAACCACAAACACAATAAGTGCCGCCAGATATATCCACCAAATGAGCCGCCATAGCTTGCGATTTGTCATGTATGCCACTCCTGATTTTAATAGCAACCTCTATTATAACCTATCAGAGAGAAATAAGAAAGCAAAAAACAGACCCAGCCGAAGCCGGGTCTGTTCTGCTGTTTTTGCTTGTAAGAATTAATACACGCCGCCAGCGGCTACGAACTCATCGTAGGTCATGGGGTTGCCGGTTTCCAGCATATCGCCCCAGAGCATTTCAGCGGGGAAGGTGGTGTAATCCCCGGCGTAAATCAGGGGCATGAACTCGTTTTCCACGATGTCCTCGGTCATGGTCTCGTTGACCTCGTCCTCGGCCTGAAGCCAGGTGTGGAGATACTCCTGATAAGCCTCCTCGCTGGTGTCCCCAGCGGCGGCGGTCTCAGTGGAAGCTTCGCCGGAGGCCTCATCAGAAGCGGCGGCCTCAGCTGGCTCCACGATGTAGTAGCCGTCGGCCTCGGTGATAGTGCCGTTGACAGTGGAGGTCTCGTCCACAGTCAGTTCAGAGACGTAGCTGGTCTCGGTGACGTTCCAGACAGCACCGTTGGTCAGGGTGACGGTCAGATAGGTCTCGTCGGCGCGGGGGCCGTACTCGTTTTCAATCATGCCCACGTCCAGGATGTTGTCGAAGGAGATGTTGCCGTCCTCGATGGCCAGGGTGGAGTTGGAAAGGGTGACAGCGCCGGTGATGGTGGCGTTATCCAGGGCCACAGCCATGGTGGCGGTGCTACCCTCGGCAGGAGCCATGCTCATGACCACGTCGCCTTCCAGCTCGGTGTCGTGGATGGAGACAGCGACCAGGGCCTCGTTGTTGACGGAGCCTGCGCCGGTGTCGTCGTTATCCTGAGCCTGAATCAGAACGCCGGTCTCAGAGGCGGTCAGGACAGCGCCGTCGCCGACCTCAATGTCGGAGGAGCGGCCCTTGACCATGATAGCGCAGTAGGCGGAGTTCAGCTCGGTGCCTTCGCCCAGAACCTTGACCACAGAGGTGTAGCCCATGGCCTGGTGGGTCACGATGCCGTAGCGGTTGGAGTTGGCAACCGTGCCGCCGTTGAGGATAACGGTGCCGTCTGCGGCCACGAAGGCCACGACGCCGTTGTTGATGTCAAAGGTGCAGCCGGTGAAGGTGTCCACGCAGGCGCCGATGGAGTAAGCGCCGTAGCCGCTCTCGGTGATGGTGATGGAGCAGTCAACGCAGGTCAGGGTGCCGTTCTCAACGGCGTCCACACCCAGGCAACCCCAGTTGCGGCTGATGAAGGTGCAGTTTTCAAAGTACTCGGTGGCGTTGTGAACCATGTTGTTCAGACGGGTGTTGCCGTAAACGCCCAGGCCCGCGGGGGGCTGGCTCATGGCAGCGCCGGAGACGGTGGCGTCGGCGTTATACTCACCGGCGTCGCAGATGAAGGTGGAATCATAAACCATCAGGGTGGACTCACCGCCTGCAAAGGTGCAGCCCCGGACATAGCCGGAAACAGTGGCGGTCACGTTGGTGGCAATCAGGGTGGCGCCGTCAGTGGCGCAGAGGGCTGCGCCCTGGCCCATGAAGTCGTTGCCGCCCTCGCCGGACAGGGTGATGGTGACATCGGAAACCTCCACAGTGGCGCTGCCGCCGGCGCGGATGCCGGACAGAGCGGCCACGTCCTCAGAGGTGATGGTCACACCGGTGACAGAGGTGTCGGTGATCTCGCCGTCCACAGCAGCGGAGAGGACGGACTGGCTCTCCTGGAGGCCGTCCTCGGTGATGTAGATAACGCTCGCAAGCTCGGTGGTCAGGTCAACATCCTTGTCGCTGGACTGATAGTCCTCAGACTCAAAGATAGGATCAACTACGTCGATGGCCACGGTGCCGTCATAGTTGCCAACAGCCATGGGAATGTTCACGCCGTCTACAGTCAGATAAGCGGTCTGCCCCTCAGCGATTTCCACTGTCACTTCCTCGCCGTCGGTGACGTAGGTGACATAGTCCTCATGATAGGAGACAACAGCGTTGTCCCCGGCTTCCTCCTCCAGGTCGCCATAGGCGGGAGCAGTGGTTTCGCCGGAAGCTTCGCTGGATGCCTCGTCAGAAGCTTCGCCGGACGCCTCATCCGAAGCAGCCTCGGCGGTCCCGACCTCATCAGATGCCTCGCCGGAGGCGGAGCTGTCCATATCCCCGGCTTCGGGCTGACCAGCCGCTACCCATGCGTCATAGTCCAACGCGCCCAGGACTTCAAAGAACACCTGGATCTCCGAGGCAGCGGCGATGTCGTCCATATCCTCGCAGGCCATAATGATTTCGGTCATGGAAACGGCGTCCTCCTCCGTGGGAGCGCCGGCCTCAGCATAGCTGATGACATACTGTTGATAATCGACCCAGTCGTCCTCTGCGGCAAAGGCCGTGACGCTCAGCCCCAGGAGCATGGCGACGGCCAGGCACAGGGACAGGAGCTTGGTGAATTTCTTCATGCGTTACGTTCCTCCTAATAAATAAATTACAAGGAACATTATATCCTAATTATGATTTTCTTGCAACACAAAATCATAGCAATTTGGAATCAACCTGTAACGGTATGGTTAAGAATTGACCCGCATAGTCTTGACAGGCCAAGGCGTTTTTAATAAAATAAGTGTGACATAGAAGGAGATGTAGGCAATGAAACGGTTTAAGCGCTTTTTTCAGCAGCTATTGCCGGAAAATGCGTCCCGTGGGGTTGTTATTGCGGCGGATATTTCCATAGCTCCGGCGCTGATATTCCTCATCGCGTTATACCTGTTGGGCAATAATGTAACGGGGGATACCATCTTGAGCTTCACCCCGGAGAATCTTTGGCTGGCGGCCCTGGTGTTCATGGGCTTATATGCCATTAAGAGCGTTGTGGTTGTGATATACCTGAAGCTGCTGTATGTTGCGTCGGGGCTTGTGTTTCCTTTGCCGATAGCGCTGGCG
This sequence comes from Oscillospiraceae bacterium, assembly GCA_020866945.1. Lineage (GTDB taxonomy): Bacteria > Bacillota > Clostridia > Oscillospirales > Oscillospiraceae > CAJOIG01. Next base: position 92 of record JAJBVW010000122.1, on the reverse strand, counting down.
GTGAACATTGTAGGAACGGCGCTGGAAATGACGCTGCCGTACCTCTTTGGCCTCTACCGTTGTCAACGCGCCATGGAGAAAATTTCTACTCG
>JAJBVW010000022.1 GCA_020866945.1 Oscillospiraceae bacterium | reverse complement strand
TTATACAGGTAAATCCACGTTTCTACAAATCGGAGGTCATTACATATTGTCTAATGTCAGTCTCCGGGAGAAAATTGTTATCATTAGTCAACCTGGAATGCGGTATGCGCAAGCTGATGCGCTAGTCAGTAGTTTGCTATTGGATGAAAAATTCAATATGCTGTCTGTAGTAGAACACGACCGTATATTAGACCGTATCCTCAGTGAAATAAAAGGAAGAATGATGGAGGACATCGTACTTTTGGAAACTAAAATTGCGCTTCCGAGCAAAGAGGTTTTCAAGCTCCAATTCGCTGTTGGAGAATTCGATATGGTGATTTATGATCCTAAAGCTTTATCGTGCAAGATCTATGAGATTAAACACAGCAAGGAGATTGTTCCTAGCCAGTACCAGCATCTTATCGACGCGGAGAAATGCGCCGAGACTGAGCACCGCTTTGGAACAATCACCGGGAAATATGTAATCTATCGAGGTGAACCCGCACAATCAGATGGAATTCAGTACCTCAATGTGGAGGATTATCTAAAATCTTTATGTTGATGGCATATTGATAAAAGATGCATTGTGTGATTCCAGTATGGCGAGTAAAAATTTTCCCCTATTCAGCCCTTATCAGGGTGGTAAAAGATGACACTTAATGACATTTGGCAACATTTGCCAAACCCGCAAACCGTTGAAATACGGTGCTTTCTGGCACTGGATGATACGAAAAAGCACGGGATCGGGATTATTCAAGTCCCGCCTCGCTATAATATTTTCAGAAGCGATCTAAGCAACAGATTTAAACTGAAAGGAGAAATCAATGAAAACAAAACGAATCCTGTCCATCCTGCTGGCCGTGGTTATGTGCCTGGCCCTGGCAGGGAACGCATTTGCCTCCTCGGAGGCATCGGGGGAGGCCGCGGCCTCCAGCGGCGGGGCGCTGCCCTCCGGCGGCTCCTTTGGCGATGTAACCACCGGCTCTGTGAACAACACCGTCATTCTCATCGAGAGCGGCGAGCTTACGGTCAACGAGGAGGCTGCCAACGTGTACCAGGTCGCGGAAGGCGGCGCGGTGACGGCGGAGTCCATCACGGGACTGTATCTGGAAAATGATACCATTTCCAACAGCGTCACCGAATCCGGGGCCACGGCCCAGGGCGTGACCGGCATCACCCTGGTGGACTCCTCCGGCGTCATCGGCGGCTCTGAGGGCTATTACGCCGTGGACGAGGGGGACGACCCCTTCTCCATCCCCACCGTGACCGAGACGGACGACGGCACGGGCTACTCAAACGTCATCATCCTGGGCGGCTCGGACAGCGTGTTCTCCCGCCAAAGCTCAGAGGTGGCGGACGGCGCGGCAGTCGCCATCGGCGGCAATGACAGCGCGGACACTATGCTGGTGCTGGAAAACACCTACCTCTGGACAGAGGGCTTCAAGCGCACCAATCTTTTCGCGGACGACGGAGACGCGCTTATCGTGGTGCGGGACAGCCGCATCGTCAGCCCCGGCGCGGAAAACTATAAGCTGGGCTGGCAGACCCTGTACGGCGGCGCCCGCTGCACCCTGCTTCAGGCAGGCGATAGCTGGTTCTATAATTCCGAAATCGTCACCGAGGGCTGGGGCGGCCTGGCCATCGACAGTTCTCCCAACCTTGACCTGTATGCCGTGAACACCACGGTGGACGTGCTGGGCGGCGGCTATATCAGCTATACCCCCGGCGACGGCTCCATCAATTTCTATGGCGTGCTTGGCAATTCCGCCCAGTACGGCGTGTTCGTGACGGGCAACTCCACCGCCTATCTCCACTCCACGGACGACCTGGACGAGACCGCCGCGGCCTACATGACCGAGGAGGACGAGGCCGCTGAATCAGTCACCGGCGACGGGCGCACCTACCTGACGGCGGACTATGCCGCCTATCTGGTTCACCAGGGCGGGGCCAACTCCACCACCACCGAGGCGTATCTCTTCGCGGAAAACTCCGTTCTCTCCACAGAGACCGAGCTTTATATCTCCGATAACTCCCACTTCCTGAACGACAGCTACGGCGGCACAAGCTGGTTCTGGAGCGAGCTTTGGCGGGGCAGCACCTGCGTAGCCCGCAGCACCAACGCTACCTTCGAGTTTGACAATGTGGAGCTTATCTCCCGCACGGGCGTTATCTTCCAGTCCGTTGTCAACTGGGAGGGCGCCGATAAGAGCTTCTCCCTGGAGGCCGGGGATGAGGCTGTAGGCAACAGCCTGATCATGCGGAACATGGACGTCACCGGCGACATCCGCAACGACGACATCTACCGCAACCTGTATGTGGACATTACTGACACCACCATCACCGGCGCCATGATTTCCACCACCATTGATACCTGGAACGCTATGTGGACCGTGGAGGCGCTGGAGCAGAGCGCGGCCTATGCCTCCGCCCTGGAGGAGCAGGCAAGCTGGGCCGACGAGATCCCCAACGCCACCTACGACGCGGAGTACCCCTATGCGGACGCGGAGATAGACCTGGAGATGGTGTCCGAGTATCTGACCCAGGCCGATTACGCCGACTGCAACGGTATTTACCTGACCCTGAACGAGGGCGCGGTCTGGAACGTCACCGGGGACAGCCAGCTCGTCAGCCTGACCGTGGCCGAGGGCGCGGTAATAAATGCCGAGGGCTGCGAGATCTATGTGAACTGCTCTGACTATTTCGATGTAACCACCGGCCAGCAGGTAGAATCTCTGGAGGCGGGCGAGTATGAAAACGTAGTCATTCTTGTGGCAGCCGGGGACGCCTCCGGCGAGCTGGATTTTAATGACGGGGCTGACGTGAGCGCCAGCGACAGCCCCACTACTGTTCTGAAAGGCGCGGCGCTGCTGGATTCCACCTACAATGGCGAGGTGCTGGACGTTCTGGTGCAGGACGGGGTCATCATCGCCGTGGGCGAGGATCTGGAGGGCGACGAGGTTATCGACCTGACGGGCTATACCCTGATGCCGGGGCTTATCGACGCCCACGTCCATGTGGCGGGGAGCGACTATAACCTGGAGCTTCTCGCGACCTGGTGCAGCCAGGGCGTTACCTCCGTGCGTGAGCTGGGGATGCTCTCCACCCTGGGGGAGGATGAGTATTACGACCTGGTGCAGGAGGCCAACGCCGATTCCACAAATGCCACGCTGGTCACGACCGGGAAATATCTGGACGTGGCCGGAGGCTACGGCATGGGCCCCACGGGGAACATGGGCGTGGAGATAACCAATGCGGAAGAGGCCGTGGCTGAGGTGGAGCACAAGGTCGCCCTTGGCTATCCCCAGGTGAAGATCGGCACTAACTCCGATGAAAAACGCATGACGGCAGAGGAGATCTCCGCCATCATCGAGGCGGCCCACGAAAACGGTATGACCGTCTCCGCCCATATCAACTATGTGTCCTATCTGGAGGAGCTGGTGGCCCTGGGCATCGACGAATCCGCCCACACCCCCTCCGATGAGATGAGCGGGGAGCTTATCGAGGCCATGGTAGAGGCTGGCGTTGCCATGAACACCTCCGGTGCGGAGGACGTGCTGGACGTAAAGGTGGCAAACCTGGCCGCGTTCTATGAGGCTGGCGGCCTCGTCACCGTGGGTACCGACCTGATGCGGAACTACGACACTGCCGCCGCCTCTCTGATCGAGGAGATGCGGGTGCTTATCGAGGCGGGACTGACCGTGCAGGGGGTCGTCGCCGGCACCCGCGCCGATAACGCGCAGGGGCGGGGACTGGGCACCGGCGACATCGAGGTGGGACTTGGGGCGGATCTGATTGCCGTGGAGGGCGATGTGGACGAGACCCTGGACGCCCTGGAGGACGTGGACTTTGTCATGAATAACGGCGTCGTCATCGTCGGCGAATAAGCGCCGGACAGAAAAAATGCGTCCCTCTGGCGGCCTTTTGGGGTCGCCGGAGGGGCGTTTTTTGTTTCCTTATGACCAGAAAGATACCTGATCTTTGTTTTTCGGATACCGGCCCGCCGCTAACAGTCATGACAATCAGAGAACGGATGCATGTTTTCCGCAAAATGTGGGGCATGAAGCTGAAATAGTTGGGGCAAGTCGTCTCTTATACAAGCGATTTTGACTTTACAAGCGAACAGCGGCCCAGTAGCCCTCCAGCATGGCTTCTCTGGTTTTCTTTGCCTTTACGCCGCGCAGGCAGTCGCCTACGGGGATCACTTCCGGGGCGGTATACAGAAGGCTTTCGTAGGCGGCCATATTGCTGCGAAGGCCAAGAGCGTATATAACGCTGTCCGCCTGGATGATTTGCTCCTGTCCCTGGGCGTCCGCGGCGTGAACGGTGCGTCCGTCCTCTATGCCCGTCACCTTCAGCCCGGTGCGAACATGTAGCTGGGGTGTTTCGGCAAAGGCCTGCATCATGCCCTCCTTGTGCATCCAGTTGGCCTCCGGGGCGATTTCCTCCAGCATTTCCACGATGGTAACATCATGGCCCGCCTTGGCCAGGAACAGCGCCGTCTCGCAGCCAATCAGACCCCCGCCCAAAACCGCTACATGATGGCCCAGCTTGTCGAGCTGGGTGTAGGCTACCGTGGCGTGCTGCACCCTGGGGTCGTCCAGACCGGGAATGGGAGGCTTGGCCGCCAGGGAGCCGGCAGCCAGAATCAGTGCGTCATAGCCGCCGTCCTTCACATATTCCGGCGTTACTTCTGTGTTGAGCAGGATTTTCGCGCCGGAATGCTCGCACATATAAATCAAATGCTCTTTCAGGCGGAATAGGTCAATTTTCAAATCGTCATAATCGGTGAATTTGAGGAAACCGCCCAGCTTGTCCGAGCGCTCGCAGAGGGTAACGTCGTGTCCCCGCTCCGCCGCTGTGGCGGCTGCTTTCAGCCCGGCGGGGCCGCCGCCTACCACCAGCACCTTTTTCCTTTTGACCGGCGGCTGCACAAAGTTGCGGTAGCGAAGCTCCCGGCCAGCCGAGGGATTCACAGAGCACTGGAAATGCTGGCCAGTGTGCATTCCCGTGAGGCAGTCCAGGCATCGCAGGCAGGGGGTGATTTCCTTCGTCCGGCCCAGGGCGGCCTTTTCTGGCAGATGCGGGTCGGCGATCAAGGCCCGCGCCATAGCCACCACATCGGCCTTGCCGGAGGCTAAAATCTCCTCTGCCATCTCCGGGTCAGAAATAGCCCCGATGGTGACAACCGGCGTTTGCACCCCCGCTGCCTTAATGTCCGCCGCATAATGCACGTTGACCCCGTGGGGAAGGAACATGGTGGGATGGGTGTGGACGGCCTGGGCCTCCTCTGTATCCAGGGCCGCTGAGACGTGGATGAAATCCACCTTGCCGTCCAGAAGCTTTGCGAACTCGATTCCTTCCGCCTTGCTCAGCCCCCCTTCAATCTCCTCGGAGCCGGACATACGGTACTCAATAAGGAATTTGTCCCCGCACCGCTGCCGGATGCGGTCAATGACCATCAGCGGGAATTTGGCCCGGTTTTCCAGGCTTCCGCCGTATTCGTCGGTTCGCGTGTTGTACAGGGGGGAAATAAACTGATCCAGCAGCCAGCCATGACCGCCGTGAACCAGGCACATATCAAAACCGGCCTGCTTCAGCAGCGCGGCCCCGTCCGCGAAATGCTCCGCCACCTGCTCCATGTCCTCCTCTGTCATGGCCCGTACCTGCACGCCGTCCCAGTCGCGGATGAAGGATACCGGGCCGATTGGCTCCCGCCCGCCGTTGGCCGCAGGCTCCGCAGACTGCCCGGCGGGATTCAGCTCCAGGCTGGCCAGTGCGCCACCCTCGTGAATCGCCATGGCCATTTCAGCCAGCAAGGGCAGATTCGCATAGGTCAGACTGAAGCTGCGGGGATTGGCCGCCGCGTGTGCCCGGTCACCCGGCGTGGCGCCGATGGTCCCCACCGCCGCGCCGCCTCTGGCATTTTCTGCATAGTATGCAATCATATCCGGGGTGGGCGAGCCGTTGACGTCCATGTAGCACATCATATTGGGGGCTGAAAACAGCCGGTTGCGGAAGGTCAGGCCCTTGACGGAAAAGCTCTCAAACAAATGGGGATAAAACTGATTCATTGTCATGCTCCTTACTATTATGGTATCTCTCATGTTCAGTATATAACGAACCACGCGCAGAAAAAAGCGGCAGAATTTTGTAGGAGGCACAAAACGGGGGAGCGGGGCATCCTCTGTTCCCACGGCTTGAAAAACAAGAGTGAATGTCTTATAATAAACAAATAGTCATTGCCCTTTGAGGGCGGGGGGTACGGCGCTGTAGGATTTAGCTGTTTTCAGGGAGGAGGGGTAGTTTTTGAACGAACGTATGTTGGCCTGTTTTGGGGCGGCGGTGAGAACAGGGAGCTTTTCAGTGGCGGCGAACGATCTTTACCTTTCGCAGCAGAATGTAAGCTATAACATCCGTAAGCTGGAGGAGGAGCTGGGCTTTCCGCTTTTTGTGCGCCGCGCACAGCGGGTGGAGGCTACCACCTGGGGACGGGATTTCTATGGCTGGTATGAGAAGCTGGATAAAGCGCTGGCTGATGTGTCAGGGGAAAAACATGATATGCCTGTTTCCGGGCAGGTGAGCGATACGCAGTGCCGCTGCTTTTTGGTGACGGCGGAGCGGAAAGAGTTTGCGGCGGCAGCGGACGAGCTTTTTTATACGCCGCAGAATTTGACGGCGATTCTCGGGCAGCTGGAGCGGGCCTTGGGCTGCCGGCTGTTTCAGCGTGTGCAGGGGTGTATGCTTTTGACTGAAGCGGGAGAGCGTTATTTTGAGATTTTTTCTCAGGCGCGGGATACCCTCCATGAGATGCGCTCCCGTGCAAGGGAGCAGTATCAAAGGACGGAGCGGCTGGTTCGCGTTGGGGTGTCGCCATGGCTGGACGGAGAGCGGCTGCTGGGGCAGACGCTGGAAAGACTGCCGGATATTACGGTGCAGATACAGACAATGTCCAACCAGGAGCTGATGAGCGGGTTGAGCGACGGGCGGCTGGACTTGGTTTTTTGGAGCCAGAACCAGATGCCGGTCAATCAAGATTTGGACATAACTCCGGTAGCCAGAGAGGAGCTGTGCGTTTACGTACCCAGAGACGGCCAATCGTGTCCGGTGCTGGTTTGCCCGGCCTGGCCCCGCAGCTATATCGAAAACCGCTTTTTGGCGGCCCAGGAAACGAATTTTGGGAATTTTGTTCCGACCTATACGCAGTTTGTGTCAGACCTTGATGAAATGCGGGAAAAGCTGTACGACGGCGGCTATGCGGCTGTGGGAGATCGCCGCTTTGGCTGCTTCGCTGAGACGCAGAGCCTGTCTGCCTGGCCGCTGGAGATAGAGTCGTATGTTATGGCCTGCCGCAAACCCAACGCCTATGCGCTGGCCGCGGACAGACTAATTGAAGCACTGCGGCGCCTGCATCTGGAGGGAAGCGGAATATAAGCTGTCGAAAAAAAGAGAACAGGGGTTGTATCAAACGATTGTTTTGATACAGCCCCTGTTGATATATAACGGGGAGAGGCCATTTTAAAACGTCATCACAATC
>JAJBVW010000189.1 GCA_020866945.1 Oscillospiraceae bacterium | reverse complement strand
AAATTAATGGGCGCGTCCCTATGATTAACTTTCTTATGGAGGAATTATAATGAAAAAAAGTATTTCAATATTGTTAATTATATCCTTGTTTATTGTATTGACCGTTGGCTGTGGCGGAAATACTTCGGATGACAGCGGCGCTAGTAGTGCGGCAGTGTCCTCTGAGTTGGGCGAGCCGGTAACTATGACGGTAATCTGCGGATTTCCCGATGGAGATATGGCAAGTGATATGTTAATTTACTTGTGTGATCTCATTGAGGAAAAAAGCGAAGGGAATATTACATTTACCCGGCATATGGGAGGCACCTTCTGCACCTTGGCCGAGGAATATGGTTATGTTTCTTCGGGCGCGGCGGATTTAAATATGCAGCTTTGCGGCTTGGTTGTGGAAGAAATGCCCCTTTGGAACATTGCCGGATATGATTATGGGTATGAGAAATCTCTTGCGCAATTTAATTACGTATATTTTGAAAATGAAGAAACAGCCGCAGCTTGTCAGGCGGAGGCTGCCGCCGCCGGGGTGAAGTTTTTAGGCTCTCTTACGGCAGGACTCAACGTTTATGGGGCGAGAAATACGGAAATTACCTGTTTGGAGGATTTGAAAGGATTGTCCTTTGGTATTGACCGCGGCGCCAACGTGTATTCAAGCCTTGGGCTAAACGCAATGGCCGTTGCGCAGGAGGATGTTTACGAGTCCCTGTCGCGGGGCGTCATTGAAAGCACAAACTCCGGCATTGGCGCCTATTATACAAATATGTGGTACGAAGTGGCACCATATCTGTTGATCTCCCAAGCCATCAGCTCTGGCCCGTATATTTCCATGAATATTGACCGTTGGAATTCACTGACTGAGGCACAACAGGAGCTGATTCAAGAATGTGTTGATGAGACGATGGCCTATGACCTGGAATATTATAATGATTTTGCAGAGCAGGTTCTTACGGAGCTTGAGGCAGCGGGATGCACGATAAATTATATGCCGGAGGAAGATGATATGGCGTATCTCTTCGCACAGTTGGAGGTTAACGAAGAAGACAATAGGAGCTATGCCGAATCTCTGGGCGATGGAGAGGCTTTTGATCTGGTGGTTGAAGCGACACGAGAGTATTTAAATAACGATTAAGCGGATAAGCTGATGGGAAAACAGAAAGAGGGGCTGTATCAGGCGATTGCCTTGATACAGTCCCTCTTGAGTTACGGATTATTACAGACCGGGGAAGAGAATAAACAGGACGGTCACGATTACCACGGCGATTGCCGTGAACAGGAGGGTTGTCATGCCGACAGGGCCATAGCCGTCCTTCATCTTGATGCCCGTTAGCTGGAATATGGTGGCCGGGCCAGGGAAGCAGGGCAGCGTGTCGAACACGGTGGCGGTTGTCACCAGAATACGGAAGGCGGCTGCGGCTGTGATGGAGCCAGCGGGAATGAAAGCGTCAGCGGCCAGCGCTGCGGCGATCATCATTCCGGCAGGGCCGCAGGAGGCTCCGACAAGAACGGTGCTGACCAGGGCCAGAGACAGGGCGGCGGGCAGGCTCACGCCGGTGAAGAAGCTGGTAATGATTTCATAAGCCGGAGAGCCTTGAATGCAGGAGGCGAGACCGAAGGAGATCAGCATGATGGCCGGGATACCGGCGTTTCCCACGCCCTCGTTCAGGCTGTCCACCACGCCGTAGCATTTGGCGAAGAACCTATTGCTGCCGGTATAGGACTTGGAGGAATTTAGATAGGGGAAGAACAGCACGACGGCGAAGATAACCCCAATGGCTATCGCGGCAAAGGCTTCCATCCCAATCAGATTGTAGCATACGATTACGGCGACCAGGGGCAGGCAGGCGACGATGGGATGGGGGAGCTTTTCCTTGCTCTCTACAGCGGCCTGAGGCCCGTTGGCCTCCGGCTCTGTCCAGCCCTTGCCAGCGGCGGTGTCCTTGTTTATCATCCGCTTCAGATAGAACAGGGAGACGACGGCGACGAAGATGGTGACGACCAGGCCGGGGACAAAACCGGCGGTGGAGCGAACGCCCAATACCTGACTGGCTACCAGCGAGGCGATATACAGAGAGCCGGGCATCAGCGCGCCCACAGCCGTGGGGGCAATCAGAAGCACAGGCAGATAGCGGCGGGGGATGTTGGTCTCCCGCATCAGACTGGAAACAATGGCCATCATGGTGAAGATGACGGAGAAGTTGTCAATGCCGCAGTAGGTCAGCACAGCGCCAATCACAAAGGCGACGATCAGGCCGATCATCTGGCGGCGCTGGACGCTGGCGTTTTTGCCGAACAGATTCAGCAGGCCGGAGGCGATGGATGTGGCGGCCCCGGAATTGACAAACAGCGCGCCAAGAATACCGCCCAGCAGATAAATCAGAAGAAGGGAAGCGGCCTGCGTGCCTACCCCCGACATTACCACGTCGGAAATGGTGGAAACAATCGGCATACCGTTTGTGACCATTATGATGACGCAGGCAATCAGGGACAGATAGGTCAGGTTAAGACCCTTGATGGAAAAATAAAACAGAAAGACAAACGCAATAAGTATACCAATAACGCCTATCATGGGACACCTCTACTTTTCTATGATTTTTTGGGTTTGGATGAGTGCAGACAAGGGAATGCAGGGTAAGCGGAACGCCGCAGGTGAGCGGCAGGCTCTGCTTTTGCCAACAATATAACATGAAGGCGAGCAGGCTGTAAAATATCCGTTTAGAAATTGCGCTATTCCAAAACGGTTATAGTTATGCCATAACTATTTTGGAATAGCGCTGAAGAAAACGAGATATTTTACATTTTGCCCCCGTGATGTTAAACTAAAAACGCAGAGCAGGAATGCAGGGGAGCTGTTTGGCTCCCAAACAGATACAACCAGCTTTTTCAATTTAAGGAGGGTTGCTTTTATGGCAAAGATTATGATGCTGGAGGAATTAAACCAGGGTTATGAAAAAATGAGGGCGGTGCGTGAAATTGAAAATATCATGGGCCGATATTCCTTTTTCCACACATCCATGCGGCATTTGGATTATTTAAAGCTGTGGTCGAAGCGCGACGACTGCATACTGGATATGCCCTGGGGAAGCTATGACGGCTATAAGGGCGTGGAGCGGTGCTATCTGCTCGACCACGGCGACCGCAGCTACCCGGAGATTTGGGACTTTATGATTGGTCTTTTTCCAATGCACACCCACACCACCGGGGTGATAGAGGTGGCGGACGACCTGGAAACGGCCAGGGGCTGCTGGCTCTCTCCCGGCCAGGAGACCTTTGCGGAGAACGGCAAAGGGGAGGCCACCTGGGCCTGGAGCAAAATCGGCGCGGACTTCATTCAGGAGGACGGCGTGTGGAAGATCTGGCGGATGAGGGTGTACCCGGTGTTTCAGGCGCCCTACGATACCTGCTGGACGGACGTGCCGCCCTACGAGGGCTTTGTCCAGGAGACACACTGCGACAGACCGGCCCGGGACGCGGTGAATTACCACCCGGATTACATTTACCCGGAAAACGAGCCGCTGCCGCCGGTTCCCTATAAGACCTACGCGGATGTCGGATATATCTGGTAAGGAGGAGAGCAAAGTGAAAACAGCGGAACAACTGGCCTTTGAGCTGGATCGCCTGGGCGCGGCCCAGAAGTGCGAGCAGCTCATGAGCGTTTACGTCTCCCTTCATGCGGAGATGCGGCATATTGAATATATGAACCTGTGGACACACCGGGAGGACTGCAAGCTGGAAATGCCCTGGGGCGCTTACGAGGGCTTCGCGGGCGTGGAGCGCTGCTATTTGAAGGATCACGGCGACCGCTCCATGCCGGAGATTCAGGAGCTGCTGCACGGCCTGCTGTGCGTACACTGCATTGGAACCTCGGTCATCGAGGTGGCGGAGGACGGGCAGACGGCCCGCGGGGTGTGGATCTCACCCGGCTTTGAGACGGCAAACGAAGGGCCTGAGGAATCCCAGGGTATGTGGGCCTGGAGCAAATACGGCGTGGATTTCATTCTGGAGGACGGACAGTGGAAAATCTGGAAAATGAAGGTTTACCCGCTGTTCCAGGCGCCCTATGACACCTGCTGGACGGACGTGCCGCCCTATGACGGATTTATGCTGGACACGACCTGCGACCACCCGCTGGAGCGGCCAATCTGGAACTACGACCCGAACGGGCGGTACCCGGACGACCAGCCAGCGCCCCCGGCCCCCTATAAGACCTACGACGACGTAGGCTACACCTGGTAAAGGAGGATATGCGAACAATGACAGACGCGAATCTGGAGGCGCTGACCCATGAGCTTCAGCGTCAGATGGCGATACATGACTGCAAGAACCTGATGGGAAAGGTTATGTATTACGGCGTGGCCTGGCTGAACCAAAAGCTGGTGGAGCTGTGGTCTCAGCGGGAGGACTGCCTGCTGGAGATGCCCTGGGGCATATACGATGGCCGCAAGGGCGTGGAGCGCTGCTATCTTCAGGATTTTGGCGACAGAAACGCCATGGACGAAAACCAGCTCAAGGGCATTATGATGCTGTATACGGTGGACACGCCGATTGTAGAGGTGGCGGAGGACGGGCAGACCGCCAAGGGCGTTTGGGTGTCCTCCGGCGCGGATACCTGGCGCGAGGGAGACGAGCATCCCCAGGGCTATTGGAGATGGGGCAAGTACGCCGTGGATTTCATTTTGGAAGACGGCGTGTGGAAAATCTGGCATATGCGGTTTTACCCCTTCTTCCTTACCAAGTATGACGTTTCCTGGACGGAGGCGCCAGCCTATGATTGGGCGTTTTTCCCCGTGACGCCGGATCGTCCCCGCGAGACCCCGGTGTATCACTACGACGGCCAGTCTGTGTACCCAACCGGCCAGCCTGCCATTCCCGCGCCCTACGCGCACTACGAATAACACCGCGAATACCACAATAAATAAAAGAGTGGCTGTATCAAACGATTCTTTGATACAGCCACTTTCTTGACAATCTTGGCGAATAGGTATATCGTGGAGGCAGCTTAAAAAGGGGGTGCGTGATGAACAGCCTTCAAATTCAATATTTTCTTCATCTGTGCCAGACACTGAGCGTTTCCGAGACGGCCCGGCAGCTTTATGTAGCCCAACCGGCGGTGAGCAAGCAGATCGCCGCGCTGGAAAAGGAGCTGGACGTGGTGCTTTTTGACAGAACCAACCGAGGGGTCAGCCTTACGCCCAGCGGGGAGCTGATTTACACATTTCTCAGCGGCGCGCAGGAGCGGTTTCAAAAAACCCTGACCCAGGCGAAAAAGCTCCAAACGCAAAAGAAATCCCTGGTTTTGGGCCTGCTGGAACGCCTGGAGCTGGATGAGCTTACGCCGGTGATAAGAGAAAGGCAGAAGAAACACCCGGATCTTGAAGTAAAGCAGGTCAGATTGGATAATCCGTCGCTACTGTCGAGGCTGTCAAATGAGAGGGTGGATGCTGTCATAACATTGGATCATGATTTGGATATGAGACCCAATGTTAAATATACAGAGTTGTGTCTGGTGGAAGCGGTTTTTGTGATTAGTCGTTTTCATCCACTGGCGGATCGGGCGGAGCTTCAGCCGCAGGATCTTACCGGACAGATGATTTGCAGGGTTATGTCCCGGCAGGGCGATACCTCCGATGATTTTCTGACGCGTGTGCTTCCTCTTCTTCATATTAGACCAAAAGGATTCTTTCCTGTGGACAATCTGGAGAGCGGTCTTGCTGCGGTGGAATCCAATGATGCTGTAGCATTGGTTGATGAACGGCTCCAATTAATGCACCCAGAAAAATACCGCTTTGTCCCGACCGGCACCTATCAAAGTGCCGTCTGTGCATATCTTGAAAAGAACAACACGCCAATATTGGGAGAATTGATTTACAGACTTCAAGAAAAACTCCACACGGCTGACCTGGTTGCAGAGTGAGTATGCAATCACAAGAGTTAGAGACATGGTATATATGGTCAGCGTTTATGGCCTGCTGCCGGATACGCAGCAATATCTGCTGAGACTACTGCTGAATAAAGCAGTCTGCTTCCCCGCTGTGTTCATAAACCAGTTTTGCGTAAAATTTTGAAGCCTATCGCGGTTCAACACACCTCTGTAAGATGCTGTAGCGAAGTTGATTTTCTGTTTTTTGGCGGAGATGCATTTAAACGGCTCATGATTGTATGTGAAAGGCGAGCTTACAAGCGCCATAAATCGCGTAATAGAAGATATTAATCACCAATTTACATGAGCTGCGCTGGCCTGGAGCTTTTCCCGGACGTCCTTCTGGATCTCCCTGTTGATAAAGCGTTGGACTTACTTGCTGGTGCCTGGGTTTTGCTGTATACTACGTTTCTTCAAATCTTTCAAGAAAGTAAGGGTTCCCTAAGATTTGAGACGACGGTTGAAATATGGTATACTATCAGCGGAGCCGAATTGCAAGGCCAAAATATAAACCAATAGTATTGCAGGTGATTCATATGGATATAGAATATCTCCGTCTTTTTACTTGTCTGGCAGAAAATCGCAGCTTCACAAACGCGGCAAAGCAATTGTATATGAGCTCGTCGTCCTTCAGCAACAAAATATCAGAACTTGAGCGGGAGAGTTGGTTTCCGCAGCCCCGCCGATGAGCTGGAACCCCTGATGACCGTCTGCCCCCGGACGGCGGTGATAGGCGACTGCAAAAAGCCCGCCCGGATTTTGCAGGCCACCCGCGACGGGATGTTTGCAGCCATGGATATTGTGTGATATGTCTGTGCTGCCAGATAGAGTGATGACGCTTGTTAGCTGACAAAATCGGGTGTGCATGGCAAAAGCGATGAGAAAAAGAACCGTTTGCTTTCTGACAAGGAAGCAAACGGTTCTTGTACATTATCAAATCATACTTATGGAGGAACATCATCATGATCCTGGTGCGTTGCGCATTAAACTTTGACACCGCCAGCGTGGAGTTGAGGTTCGACGATGAAACGGACATCAGCATCTAATATCAACGGCATAAATGGTCTCTGCATCCTCCTCGGTGGCAGTACAGCCATATCTAATAGGGCTTGAAATTTTTATAAATAACTGATAGCATACAAGGAGGCGTGAATTTGATGTGCGGCTATTGCGCAGAAAAAGAAGCGTTCTGAAAGAAGCTCATTCCCATTGTGGAGCTGTTCAAGCAACGGCGCGGCAGTCATGATAAATAAAAAGGAGCAACAATAGTCTATTACGCTGGAGGAACTGGAAATTGGAAAAAGCGCCGTCATTCAGACTGTTGGCGGCGAGGGTGCGCTAAGACAGCACATTCTCGATATGGGACTTATACCGGGTGCGGAAGTCACGATGATAAAATTCGCACCGCTGGGAGACCCCCTGGAGCTGCGCGTTCACAGCTATGAGCTGACGCTGCGCGTGGCCGACGCGAAGAAAATCGGGATTGAGGAGATCTCTGCAATACAGGAAGAGACAATACAGAATCAAAGCAAAAAGATGGAGCATCCCGGCTTCGGCGAGGGGGGACGCTACCACAGCAAGGCGGACGACCCCCCCCCTGCCGGAGGGAACTGTGCTGACCTTCCCCCTGGGGCGGAACCAGAACTGCGGAAAAACCACGCAGTTCAACCAGCTAACCGGCGCCAATCG
>JAJBVW010000082.1 GCA_020866945.1 Oscillospiraceae bacterium | reverse complement strand
GCCTTTATCGCCGCGCTGCGAAAGGCCAACGGCATGACCCAAAAGGATTTGGCGGAGAAGCTGAATGTATCCGACAAGACCGTCAGCCGCTGGGAGCGGGACGAGGGCGCTCCCGACCTCTCCCTGATACCTGTGATTGCGGAGATTTTCGGCGTGACCTGCGACGAGCTTCTCCGGGGCGAGCGCAAGGCCCCGGAGGAGCGGGCCAGCGAAGCCGAAGCCGCGGGGGAGATCGCCACTGCCAGGGGACAGAAGCAGAGGCAGCGATTGCTGGCCGCCAGCCTCACCAAATACAAAAACCACACCTATATCGCCATGGGCATATCCCTGACGGGCCTGGCCGCCGCCATGATACTAAACCTGGGCTTTCTCTATGCCATCATTGGGTTTTCCGTGGCCATGATATTTCTGATCGCCGGGGTCGTCTGTCAGCTCATCTTCCTCAACAACGCCCTTGCCGCCGTGGACGGGATAGACGAGGGCAAGGATTTATATAATTATAAAAGAAGCGTGGTGCGCCTGGGAGAATATTCCTTCGGCCTTGACGTGTTTGTGCTGGGCGTGGCGCTGCCGCTGCTGTTTGTGGCCGCCTATCTGGGGCTGAGCGCTGCCAGCTGGCTTGCGTATGGTCTGCTGGCGGCGGCTGTCCTGACAGTCGTTTATGTCATAATATGCTGGGCCGTCAACGCCTCCCTGGTGAAAAAGGGCGTTCTGCGAATGGAGGAAGCGGCGGAGGCCCGCTATTGGAAAAGGCACCGGCTCCAGCGGAAATACGGCGTCAGGCTGTGCGTGTCGCTGGTTATCACCCTGGCGGTTCAAATTGGGGTCAACACGGTGGATGCAACGGTTTTCACCAGCGGAACGATGTTTGAGGATTACAACAGCTTCGTGTCTTACATCGAGGAGGAGGTTTCGAGAGATACCGATTATTACGGTACCGAAGCCGTTGCGGTGGTTTCTGAGCCGGAGGAGGAACCTGTGCTGATTTATGAGGCGTTTACGGAGGATTGGGAGCCGCTGTATTTCGATGAAAATGGAAGCCCTGTGAGTGAAAGTTATGCAAACTCCCTGGGCAATGTGACCTACGGGGATGCCCTGGTGGACGGGGAGGGAAATCTGCTGTGCAAGTGGGTGTGGAGAAACCAATCCGTCAGCCGCCTCAGCTATGGCAGCGCGTCCAGCGGTTATCTGCCCATCGCCGCATACGACGAGGAGGCCCTGGCCCACGCGGACTTTGTTCTCTTCTGGCTGAATATCCTGTTTGTCGCGGCCTATGTGGCAGAGGTCGTCGTCACGGTTGTCGTCTATCGAAAACAGAGGTCGAAGTAAAGGGTAGGAGCAATAAGGTCAAAAAAATCGGAAGGGCATTTTCAGTCCTTCCGATTTTTTTATCGGTGAGTTATTCCTGCTCCACACGGAGCTTTTCCACCCGCTTGCCGTCGGCCTCCAGCACGGTAACGGAGAGGTTTTCATAGGTCACGCGGCAGCCGGGGGCGGGGAAGCCGCCTACCATTTCCATGACCCAGCCGCCGACAGTTTCGCTTTCAAAGTCAAAGGCTTTCTCGTCCAGGCCGGTCAGCTCCAGAAAATCTCCGATAGGCAGATCTCCGTCCAGTTCCCACAGGCCGTCGCCGGTCTGTACTACCTCCGGAGCAAATTCGTCGGTATCGTCCCAGAGTTCGCCCACCAGGGATTCCAGCACGTCCTCCATGGTTATGACTCCGGCGGTGCCGCCGTATTCGTCCGTGACGATGGCGAGGTGAGTCTGACGGGAGCGAAGCTGCTCCAGAACGGCAGGGAGCTTGACGGTTTTATAAATCCAGCAGGGCTGGCTGAGTAAGGGCCGCAGGTCATGGGCCTCTCCGTCCAGCATGGCGCGATAGAGTGCGTTCAGATGCAAAACGCCAATGATGTTGTCCGTGTCCCCCTCGTATACGGGCAGGCGGGAGTAGGGCGCGTCAGCGGCAATGCGGAGAATATCGTCCCAGCTGTCGTGGATGTCGATGGCCAGCATATCCACACGGGAGGTCATGACCTGGCTTGCGGATATATCCCCAAAATCTAGGGCAGCCTGCAAAAGCTCGCTGCGCTCCTCATCCAGCACGTCCTCGTCCTCGGCGGTTTCGATGATAGATTGCAGCTCCTCTACCGCCGCCTCCTGGTTGTTTTCTTCATTCTTTGCCGGCAGGTGGTTGGTAATCAGACCTATGAGAGAGGTGACGCACCAAATGAGCGGCTTTAGGATGATAGATAATCCCCTCACCGGCCCGGCAACAACGGGGGCCAGGCGATTGGCGTT
The DNA here is from genome assembly GCA_020866945.1 of Oscillospiraceae bacterium. Taxonomy (GTDB): domain Bacteria; phylum Bacillota; class Clostridia; order Oscillospirales; family Oscillospiraceae; genus CAJOIG01. Next base: position 5,347 of record JAJBVW010000082.1, on the reverse strand, counting down.
CTTCTTTGCAAGAATCTTAGGGATGGTTTCCCCGCAGATGATGATGATGACGGTGTCGATGACCGTGGCCAGCGTGGCGCAGGCGCCCTCCGGCACGCCGGTGCTGGCGGCCAGGCCCAGAGCAATCACGGAGCAGAGAGAGGAGGAGGCCACGTTTACCAGGTTGTTTCCGATAAGGATGGCGCTCAGGGCGTCCTCAAATCTGTCCAGAAGCCCCAGGGCGGTCTTGGCGGAACGGCTGCCGTCCTCCGCGGCGTTTTCCAGCCGGAGGCGGTTCGCGGAAGAAAGACTCATCTCCGAGGCGGAGAAGAAGCCGGACAGGGCTACGCATATAAGCAGAGCTACAATGTAACCAGTCATGCCTCCGCACCCCCTTCCTCCGGCTCGCTGGGAAGCTGTCGGACGATCAGCTTGCGGATGCGGTGCTTATAGATGTCGGATACAGTAAATTCCAGGTCGTGATACAGGAATTTGTCCCGCTGGGCGGGCATCAGCTCAAACTGTTCCAGCGTCCACTCTGTCAGGGATTTGTGGGTAAGCTCCGGGTTGTCCTCCGGGTCTTCATAGCCCAGAAGCTCAAAGACCTCGTCCACATCCAGCTGTGCGTCCACCTCATACCGGTCGCCGCCCAGAGGCTGAAAGTGCTCCTCGACCACATCCTCCTCGTCCCATATTTCGCCAACAAGCTCCTCCAATATGTCCTCCACCGTCACCAGACCCAGGGTGCCGCCCCAGGCGTCGGTGACGATGGCCATATTCAGGCGCTTTTTGCTCATTTCCGGCAGCAGAGCGTCAACATTGGTGCCGGCGGGGACAAAATATGCCTCGTCCAGAAGGCTGCGCAGCTCCACGCTGTCTCCCTGTTCCAGCCAGACCTTTATGTATTTTCGTATCTGCAAGATGCCGATGATGTTGTCCACCGTCCCGTCGTATACGGGCAGGCGGCTGTGCCGATGGGAGCGGATAAAGTCCATGACCCTGTCCACCGGCCAGGCGGCGTCCACCGCCGCCATATCCACCCGGGCGGTGAGAACGTGGTCAACGGTTACTTCCCCAAATTCCAGGGCGGACTGCACCAGGTCGCCCTGCGTTTCCTCCAGGCTCCCGGCGTCGGTCATATCCTCGATAATGTCATAAAGCTCGTCCTCTGTAACGGAGACCTCCTCCTCATTTCCGGGCGTAAGCTTTGCCACACCCTGACCGATGGCGGTCAGCACGGCGGAAATGGGGGTAAAAATGCGCATAAAAAAGCACAGCGAACCTGCGAATCTGAGACAGATCCGCTCGCTGTATTTGCGCGCTATAGTTTTTGGCAGCATTTCCCCGGCGAAGAATAAAACCAGGGTGGTAATGAGCGTGCCCCAAACAACAGCGCCTGTTCCCCAGAGCTTTGTGACAAGAACGGTCACGATGGCGGCGGCGGACAGGTGAATGATGTTTGTGCCGATAAGTATGGTCGTAATGACCCGGTCAAAATTATCCAGAATCAAAAGGGCTTTTTCTGCCTGCGCGTCGCCCTTTTCCTGACGGGCGCGGACGCGGGCACGGGAGACGGAGGCAAAGGAGGACTCCATCAATGCAAAATAGGCCGCGCCGAGCAGCAGCACGGCGAGAGCCAGGAACGATAGCCAACTGCCATCATCCATAGGGGATAACCACCTCTTATTTCTTGGTGAGATAACGGTGAAAACCGCCGCCCCGCGCCACTCCTAAATGACATGGAGCTAAAAATATTGCAATATTATAACATGGGGGAGAGGAATCGTCAACTGTTTGCTTTGGAGAAACAGGGAAATACTGACAGATAAAGGGCAGTGCAAGGGCCATTGTTTTTGGACACGGCCCCAAAGTTTGTTTGAGGTGGTTGTTCCCGGCTGGGTTTTTATGGTACAATAGAAACGCAAGAATGTTTTTATGATGAAGGACGTGCTTTTTTATGGACAAATATAAGCTATATGATTCAAAATTCATTTCCATGGACGATGTTTTGGGGAAAATCAAGTCCGGGGACGTGATCGCGGTGGCGGCTTATGGAAATGAGCCGGTGGAATTTCTCCGCCGTCTCCATGAAATACGGGACAGAGGCGTTCGGGATGTGACCCTCTGGCTTGCCAACCCCCAGGAGGAATACCCCTTTCTGACCATGGAAGGAATGGAGGATGTGATTTCTATTCTCTCCATCTTCTATGGCCCGAGCCTGCGGCGGCTCCATTCCACCGGACGGGTCAGCTTTGTGCCGAACAACCTGCATATGTGCTTCCAGGCCATGTATGAGACAAAGCGCCCCAACGTCTTTGTGGGGGCGGTCACGCCCCTGGATAAATACGGTTATGTGTGTATGTCCACGAGTCAGCAGATGGAGCTGGAGCTGTTTGATACCTGCGAGACCGTGATTTTGGAGATAAACCCCAATCTGCCCCATACCAGCGGCACCACCCGCATATCCGCGGAGAAGGTGGATTTCTTCGTGGAAGGGGAGCGGGAGGTCTCCATGTCCCCCATTTATCCCCGCACCCAGGTGCAGGAGACCATTGCGGACTATGCTGCAAGCCTCATACACGACGGGGACACCATCCAGCTTGGCATCGGCGGTATGCCGGACGCGGTGGCCGAGCGGCTGATGGATCGACATGATTTGGGCATCTATACAGAAATGCTTGGCTCCGCCATGGGCAAGCTGATGGAGTGCGGCGCGGTGAACAACAGCCGGAAAATGTTTTACCGCAACCGCTCCATCGCCGCCTTTGCCTGGGGCGATCAGGGCCTGTATGACTATATCAACGGCAACCCAATGGTGGAGCTGCTGCCGGTGCATTATGTGAATGACCCCTTTAATATCGCGAAAAACGACAACATGGTTTCTGTGAACACGGCGCTGGAGATTGACCTGACCGGCCAGATATGCTCGGAAACGCTGATGGGCAAGCAGTATTCCGGCACCGGCGGGGCTTGGGATTTTGCCTACGGTGCGTTCCACGCGAACAATGGCCGGGGCATTATCGCCCTTCAGTCCACCGCCAAGGGCGGCACGATCTCCCGCATTGTACCTCAGCTCACGGCGGGGAGCGTGGTGTCCATTCCGCGGAACATTGTGGACATGGTGGTGACGGAATACGGCGTGGCCCACCTGCGCGGGAAGTCCATTCGTCAGCGGGTGGAGGAGCTGATCGCCGTGGCCCATCCCGATTTCCGGGCGGAGCTGCGGAAGGAAGCCAACCGGCTTCAAATCTGGTAAGAGAGGGAGGCTTGCACAGTATGAAAATACAATCAATTCTCGGCCCCATTGACACGGCGGCGCTTGGCCCGACTTTGATGCACGAGCATATAAGCTGCGCCGACTGGTCTATGCGCATGAACTTTGGGGATAAATTCTTTGAGGCGGACACCGTGGTGGACATGGCGAAAAAGGCGTTTGCCCCGGTGCAGGCCATGGGTATAAAGACCATTGTGGACGGTACGCCCTTTAACCTTGGGCGGGATTTGTCCCTTATACGGGCCACGGCGGAGGCCACGGGCCTGAACATCATTGCCTCCTGCGGCTTTTATTTCCAGGAGGAGCCGTGGCTTCAGGAGCGCAGCGCAGAGGAAATCTACGATTTAATGTACGCCGACGCGGCCCAGTGTGGCATCATGAAGTGCGCCGTGGAGCGCCAGGGGGTAACGCCTCTGATGGAGAAGCTGCTGGCTGTCACCGGTCAGGTGGCGGCGGAACGGGATATGCCCATATTCTGCCACACCGCAAGTCCTTTTGGCGTGGGGCCGGATGCCTTCGACCGGCTGGGAAAATACGTTCCCGCACATCGGATTATCCTGGGCCACACCGGGGATACAAACGACCGGGGCTATCTGAAGGCCGTGGCGGAAACCGGCTGCTATCTGGGCTTTGACCGGCTGGGCCACTGCGACAGGGACAATTCCGTCGAGGCCGTCGCGGATAATATTCTCTGGCTCTGTTCTTTGGGCTACCGTGACCGTATCCTCCTGTCCCACGACGCAGCGGTATATCTGGCCTTTTGGGATAGCTGGGAAAAGAGCCGGGAGCAGGTGACGGATTTCACCGTTGTCCATACCCAGGCCCTGCCCCTGCTCCGTGCCGGCGGCATGACGGAGGCGGACATTGGAGAGATTTTGGAGGGCAACCCCCGCCGCTTTTTCGAGGGACAGCCATGATATTGGAAACTCAGCGCGCCCAAGTGGCGGACTATGGCCGGAAGCTCATCGCCGCCGGGCTGACCTCCGGCACAGGGGGAAACCTCAGCGTCTATGACCGGCAGACGGGCCTTGTGGCTGTCAGTCCCAGCGGCATGGAATACGATGCCATCAGGCCGGAGGATGTGACCGTTTTAAACCCGGACGGGACGACGGCTGACGGACAGCGAAAGCCCTCCTCCGAGGCGCCGATGCACCTGCTGTTTTATAAGGCCCGGCCGGACAGGCGCGCGGTGGTGCATACCCATTCCCCGGCTATAACGGCCCTGGCCTGCCTGCGGCTGCCCCTGCCGCCGGTGAGCTATCTGGTGGCCCTTTCCGGCAGAGATGAGATTCCCTGCGCCCCCTATCGTGACTTTGGCGGGCCGGAGCTTGCACAGGCCGCCGTAGAGGCGGCGGATGGCTGCGATGCGGTGATTTTAGCAAATCACGGTCTGGTGGCCTTGGGGAAGGATATGAACACCGCCTTTCAGCTGGCACAGGAGCTGGAATTTTGTGCGGACATCTATCTGCGCTGCCTTGCCGCCGGACGGGAGCCGGTGCTGCTGACGGCGGAGGAAATGGCCCGGGCGCGCAAGCGGTTCGGGACGTATGGACAGTGAGGAAGCATGGGAACGATACCAAAAGAGATACCCGCCCTTTGAGGGCTTTCCCAAGGAACTGAGAGATTTTTTGTGGGGCCTTTCCTTTAATAATGAAAAGCCCTGGTTTCTGGCTCATAAGGAGGAATACGAGCGCTGTCTCCATCAGCCTGTTCAGGCCCTGGCATGGCAGCTGCGCGACCGGCTGGAGGAGCGTATGCCCGGCCTCGCGCCGGAGGTTCATATTTCCCGTATCTATCGGGATGCGAGGCGGCTCTATGGCCGGGGGCCGTATAACGACCATTTGTGGTTTTCTCTGGGGGTGACGGCGGAGCTGTATACCTCTTTGCCGCAATACTGGTTCGGCATCCACGCGGAGAGCTATAACTGGGGCCTGGGCGTATGGAACATGAACGGAGAGGCTCTGGAACGCTGGCGGCAGGCCATAGACGTGAACCCGGCTCCTCTGTCCCGTATTGTGCGGAAGGTGAACAAAATGGACGGGGTGGCATTTATGGGCCAGACCTATAAACGCCCCAAGGGCGACCCTGGAAAGC
>JAJBVW010000073.1 GCA_020866945.1 Oscillospiraceae bacterium | reverse complement strand
GGATTTGGCCCGGCTGGAGAGCATGGGCGTTTGCGCCGTGATAGACCTCCGGGATGTGTCGGAGCGGGAGCGGGAGCCGGACAGGGCCGTGCCCGGGGCGGAAAATCTGCACCTGCCCGCTGTGGCGGATCTGGGGACGCTGTTCGGCATTCCCATATCGCAGATCACGGCGGCCCAGGCCCATGAGGAATTTCAGACCCTGTACCGCTATCTCGCGCAGTCGGAGGAGTCCAAAAACGCCTATACCGAGTTTTTTGCCTGCCTTTTGCGGGCGGCGGGCCGGCCTGTGGTGTTCCACTGCACCCAGGGCAAGGACCGTACCGGCGTGGCGGCGGCCCTTCTGCTGACGGCGCTGGGCTTTGACCGGCCCGCCATCGCGGCGGAATATATGCTGACCAACCGGGCTATGGAGCGCCGCATGGACGCCCTCCGGGCGAAAAACCCCGCGCCGGAGGAGCTGGCCCTCGCAAAAGAGGTGCTTTTGGTCTTTCAGGAGAACATCGTCCTCTATTTTCAGTGCCTGGAGGAAGCATACGGCTCGGCCCATGCCTATCTTGAAAAGTCCATCGGCCTCGGCCCGGCGGAGATCAAGGCGCTGGAAAAATATTATATGATATGAAGCATTCATAAATCGCGGACAGTCCCAAAACCCTCGTTTGGGGCTGTCCCTTTTATCTGTGTCAATTTTTGTTGATACTCCCTCCGCCTCTTACACAGGAGGGCCAGGTGTTCAATGATTTTTTTGTCCTGAGGGGATATAATGCAGACATTGAATATAAGCGGAGGGATGGCCGATGAAACGATTCTATACGGCGACGGTGAAGCACAGAACGCTCATTCTGGTGTTGTTTTTGCTGGCGGCGGCGGTGTGCCTTGTGCTGCAAGGCCAGGTGGGCGTAAACTACGACGTAAACGACTATCTCCCGGCGGACTCCGCCTCCACCGTATCCCTGGAGGTGATGGAGGAGGAATTTTCCGGCGGTATTCCCAACGTCCGGGTGATGCTCTACGACGTGACCATCCCGGAGGCGCTGGAATATAAGGAGCGCCTCGAAGCGGTGGACGGAGTCGTTTCCGTTACCTGGCTGGATGACGCGGTGGACATTACCGCGCCTTTGGCGACCCTGGACACGGATACGGTGGAGACCTACTATAAAGACAGCGCCGCCCTGCTTACCCTCACCATCGGGGAGGAGGACGATTATATTTCCGCTGTGGAGGAAATCCGCGCCGTGATCGGCGATGAAAACGCCATGACGGGCAGCGCCGTATCCACGGCCATGTCTGAAACAAGCACTACGGCGGAGGTAAGCCGTGTGGCCATCTTCGGCGTGGCCTTCGCCATGCTGGTGCTGTTTCTGACCACCAGCTCCTGGCTGGAGCCGTTTCTGGTGCTGGCAGGTCTTCTGGTGGCGGTCGTTATAAACGCCGGAACGAACCTGATTTTTGGGGAGATCTCCTTCGTCACGAACGCGGCGGGGAGCATATTGCAGATGGCGGTGTCCCTGGATTATTCCGTGTTCCTGCTCCACCGATTCGACGAGTGCCGGGAGGAGACGGAAAACGTGCAGGAGGCCATGGTGACGGCGCTGTGCCGCTCCACGGATTCCATCCTGTCCAGCGGTCTTACGACGGTCATCGGCTTTCTTGCCCTGGTGCTGATGCAGTACCGCCTGGGGGCTGATCTGGGGCTGGCGCTGGCCAAGGGCGTGGCGATAAGTCTGATCACCGTGTTTCTGTTTACCCCTGCGCTGCTTTTGACCGTGTGCCGCCTGACAGATCGGCTGCGCCACCGCACGCCAAAGCTTCGTTTGACGGGCATGGGCCGGGTCATACATAAGCTTACGATCCCGCTGACGGTGGCCTTTGTGCTGGTGATTGCCCCCGCGTTTCTGGCCTCCTCCTCCAATGAGTACTATTATGGCTCCTCCCACACCTTCGGGGAGAACACCCAGCTGGGCGCGGATACCGCCGCGATCGAGGAGGTGTTCGGCCAGAGCGATACCTATGTGCTGCTGGTGCCGGGAACGGATACGGCCACACAGACGGCGCTGTCGAACAGCCTGCACGAGCTGGAGCACGTTACCAGTATTATATCCTATGTGGACGCCGCCGGAGCGGAGATTCCCCTGGAGTATCTGGACGAGAGCACCATGCGTCAGCTTGTCAGCGACAACTACAGCCGGTTTGTCATATCCGTGGACGTACCCTATGAGGGGGACGAGACATTTGCTTTGGTGGAGGAGATTCGGGCGGTGGCGCAGGCATATTACCCGGATTCCTATTACCTGGCCGGGCAGGGCGTCAGCACGTATGATTTGATGAACACGATCCAGTCCGATATGCTGCGGGTGAATCTGGTGGCTATCGGGGCGGTATTTGTGGTGCTGCTGCTGACGCAGCGGTCGGTTATCCTGCCGGTGCTGCTGGTGCTGTGCATTGAAACAGCCATCTGGCTGAACCTGGCGGTGCCGTATTTTGCCGGAAAGCCTGTTTTCTATATCGTCTATTTAATCATCAGCGCCGTTCAGCTTGGGGCCACGGTGGACTATGCCATCCTGATGACCGACCGCTACCGGGAAAACCGGCAGACCATGGATAAGAAGGAGGCCCTGGTGCATACTGTTTCCGAGGTGACGGTTTCCATCCTGACCTCCGGCAGCGTGCTCACGGTGGTGGGGCTGCTGATGGGATTTTTTTCCTCCAACCAGCTTTTGTCCCAGATGGGCCTGCTGCTGGGGCGGGGAACGATCTTTTCCCTGCTTGGGGCGCTGCTGGTGCTGCCCGGCCTGCTGACGCTGTTCGACGGCGTATTTATGAAAAATCGAAAGGACCGTCCCAAGAGACGGGGAAAGAGGAAAAGCTTGCAGAAGGAGGTATCCTGAGATGAGAAAGCTGTATAAAAGATGTCTGGCCCTCGCCCTGGCCGCCGTGCTGTGCGCGGGAACGGCCTGCCCCGCCCTCGCGGCGGAAAGCACTCCGAAGGAGGAGGTGGTCTATGCCTCCCTGGACGGCAGCGGCGCGGTGGAGGCGGTGTATGTGGTGAACATATTCGACCTGGTCGAGGCCGGAACCATCACGGATTACGGGGATTACAGCGCGCTGCGCAATATGACCGGCACGGAGGAGATTTCCTATGACGGCGATACCGTCACCATCGAGGCGGACGCCGGAAAGCTGTATTATGAGGGAACGCTGGAAAACGCCCGGCTGCCCTGGATATTTGAGATACATTACTACCTGGACGGTGCGGAATATGACGCCGCCGACCTCGCGGGGCAGAGCGGCGAGCTGGAGATTACCCTCTCCATCCGGGAAAATCCCGCCTGCACTGGCGACTTCTTCGAGAGCTATGCCCTGGAAATAAGCCTGACGCTGGATACGGCGCTCTGCGCCAATATCACGGCGGAGGGGGCCACCGTTGCGAACGTGGGCGGGGATAAGCAGCTGACCTATATTGTCCTGCCGGGGAATGAAAAGGACTTTACCATCACCGCCTCGGTGACGGATTTTGTCATGGACGGCATCGACATCAACGGCATCCCCCTGGCCCTCGATGTGGAGGTGGACGATGAGGCCCTGATGGAGCAGATTACGAGCCTCATGGAGGCTATCGAGGCGCTGGACGACGGCGCGGGAGAGCTGGACGACGGCGTGAGCGAGCTGGAGACCAGCGTGGAGACGGAGCTTGCCTCCGGCACGGAGAGCCTGACCGCCGGGGCCTCGGCCCTGGAATCCGGCGCGGCCTCCCTCCAATCCGGCGTGGAGGAGGTAAGCACAGGGGCCGCCGCCCTGACCGATGGGGCGGAGACCCTGGAGGCTGGACTGGAGACCCTGAACCAGGGCGTCGCCCAGCTCCAGACGGGACTGGAGGCGCTGGACAGCGAATCCCAGGCCCTGACCGAAGGCTCCGCCCAGGTGAAGGCGGCCCTTGCCGCGCTGCAATCGGCCCTGGCCGGCGTTTCCGCCTCGTCGGACACCATCGAGACCCTGACGGCCACGGCCCAGACTATGCAGGCGTCCCTGGACGCGCTCTCGGCGCAGAATGAGGCCGCCGCCCAGCAGATAGAAAGCCTGCTGCAAATTGCCGGCGGGCTGGGAAATGTCACCACAACGGCGATTAACGCCGCCCTCGGCTCCATGGGCATCGACATGACGGTGTCGGACGGCGTCACCCTCGCCAGCGGACTTGTCACCCTGCTCGAGAGCAATAACGAGGCCATCGCGCAGATTGAGACCTTTATGGACACTGTCTCCGCGGAGCTTTCCGATACCCTGACGGCGCTGGGGGCGCAAATAACCGCCCTCTCCGCTGCCATAGACGCTCTGGCCGAGAAATATGACGCGCTGGACAGCGGCATCGGGGACTATACGGACGGCGTGGCGCAGATCCTGGCGGGCTATGAGCAGCTCGCCGCCGGGGTCGATGCGCTGACCGGCGGCAGCAGCGCGCTGACGGAGGGGGCCACCTCTCTGTATGACGGCGTGAGCGAGCTTCTGGCCGGCATCGTGTCCGTGTATGAGGCCACCGGCACTCTCTCCGACGGCGCGGGCCAGCTGGACAGCGGCGTAGCGGCGCTCCTGGAAGCCGTCCGCACGCTGTACAGCGGCACAGAGGAGCTGAAGGAGGGAACCTCCGCCATGCGGGAGGATACCGACGGCATGGACGAGACCATCCAGCAGCAGATAGACGACCTCCTGGCCAGCGTCACCGGCGGGGAGGTGGAGACGGCCTCCTTCGTCTCCGAGAAAAACACCGGCACAGAGGCCGTCCAGTTCATTATCACCACCCCCGCCATCGAAACGGCTGCGGAAACCGCCGCCGAATCCGAGACAGAGGAGGAGCTGACCTTCTGGCAAAAGCTGCTTGACCTGTTCTGACGGAGGGCTTTAAACAACCAAAAGACTGCATCGAACGCTGTTTCGATGCAGTATTTTTTTGAAAAAATTGACCAAACGGGGGTTTGGGGCGTATATATAGCAGGAGGTGGTGACAAAATGGAACATTCCCCCAAACATTCGGCGGCGGATGTGGAGCGGATGGTGAGGGAGCATGGCGATATGCTGTTTCGGCTCTGCTTTTCCGTGCTGGGAAATGAAAGCGACGCGGAGGACGCGGTGCAGGAGACGGCGGTGAAATATATGGTCAAGGCCCCGGCCTTTCAAAGCTCGGCCCATGAAAAGGCGTGGCTCATCCGGGTGGCGGTCAACCAGTGCCGGGATATAGGCCGGTCTCGGGCAAGGCACCCCCAGACGGGCCTGGAGCAGGTTCTGGGCTATGTCAGCCCGGAGAGCAGCGGCGTGATGGAGGCGCTGATGGAGCTGCCGGAAAAGTACAAAATCGTCCTGCTTCTGTATTATGTGGAGGAATACCCGGTCAAGGACATCGCCGGAATGATAGGCCGGACGCCCTCCGCGGTGAAAATGCGGCTGCAAAAGGGGCGGCGGCTGTTGGAGGAAAAATATCGAAAGGAGTATTTATAGTATATGGTGTGTGAGCAGCTAAAGGAATATGTAGGGCAGATCAAAATGTCGGAGGATATGAAAGCGCGGATCATCCGCAGCGTGGAAGAGAAACAGAAGAAGCGGGGTCGTTTTGTTCCTGTTCGGCGGCGCGCTCTGGCGGCGGCGGTAGCGGCGGCGCTCTGCCTGGCCCTGTCTGTTCCGGCCCTGGCCGCCACGGTGGAGCCGGTGTACCGGCTGCTGTATCATGTCTCGCCGGAGGCCGCCCAGCTTTTCCAGCCGGTGCGGCTGAGCGATGAATATGATGGGATACGCCTGGAGGTGGTATCCGCCCAAATTCAGGGAGATACGGCCATGGTATACGTCACCCTCCAGGACTTGACGGGAGACCGGGTGGACGAGACCACGGATTTGTTTGACAGCTATGACCTGAACACCCCCTTTGACTGCGCGGGCTGCTGCGAGCTGATGGGGTACGATGAGGAGACGAAAACAGTCTCCTTCCTGATTACCATGACGAACCTGGCGGGAGAGGCCATGGAGGGGGACAAGGTGACGTTTTCCCTCCGGCGGTTTTTAAGTCGGAAAACGGCCTATGAGGATATGGAAATCCCCGTCACGCTCTCCGATGTTTCCGAGGCGGAAAGCACGAAAGAGATAACCGACCACAGCGGCTGGGGTTCGGATTATGAGGAGGGCGCGGTGACAGTGCTGTGCGCCGACGTGCTGACGGTGGATTTTTCCGTGACAGGCTTTAAAACCGGGCTGGGATATATAGAGGGCAAGCTCCACATACAGCTCGCGGTGGGAAACGCCCTGGAATACGATAACCACGGGTACGTTTACCTGGTGGACGCAGCGGGAAATATCATTGAGGCGGAGGCCGGTTATTCCTTTTTCGAGGAGGGGGACGGTGGCCGGGAGGACTATTGTGAATTTGTGTTCTCCGTCACGCCGGAGGAGCTGGCGGACTGCCGCCTGTACGGCAGCTTCTGGACATCCGCCCTGCTGACGGAGGGCAGCTGGAAGGTGACGTTTTCTCTCACGGGGGCATAAAAACAGCCATCCGCCGCAAAAAACAGTCCTTTTTGCGGCGGATGGTGCTTATTTTATTTATGCAAACCAGAGCTGGGACAAATCCCGCCCCAAAAGCTCCTCCACGGCCTTTTTGTCCTTGCGGTAGTAGTCCTCCAGGAGCCTGCGCGTCTCGGGGGACATTTTGCTGTGGTCGGTCAGGGGCTTTGTCAGGCGGCACTCGATTTTTGTCGTGAGATCCATGGCGGCGCGGTCTGTGCGGTAGCTGATATAGGGGACATATTTGTTATACCAGTGGCGCAGCTTGTTGAGTGCCTTCATGCACCAGATGGAGCGGGTGCTTTTGGGAGCGCGGTTGCCCTCGTTGGCGCAGCCGCTGTAGCTCAGATTGGGATCCGGCTCCACGCCGATGAAATCCATGATGTCCCGGCAGTAGACCTCCTCGTCCTGGATAAATTCCTCAAACAGGATGAATTTCATGTTTTCCCGGGGGAAGTATTTCAGAAACGAGTCGATGAATTTTCCGTATTCCCCTTCCAGCGCATAGTGCGTGCGGGGGTGCTCCCCCATATCCAGGACGACGCCTCCCTGGCCGTCAGTGTGGAACTGGGCGCGGGCGTATTCGTCAAAGCCTGCCCCGATGCTGGGAACGATGTTGTCCTACGGGTTTTCGTATATCCAGCCGTAGGGCAGGGCGTATTTGTACCAGGAAAAAAGCTTATCCACGGGGTTGCGGAGAATAAAGATGAGCTTTATTTCCGGGCCGAAGTCCTCGCGTATCTGGCGGGCGATGCTGTCTGTGCTGCGGGTGTTTACCGCCATGGTGTAGCAGGGGTTGAACTCCCCCACGACCTTTTTGGTGATGGTTTTGTCGTAATAGCGTTTCAGATACCAGTCGTAGCCCTTGGAGAAATAGAGATAGGTCTCCTTGATGGCGGGCAGGTAGATGTCCTTGTGGTGCTGGAATATAGCCTGCAGCGTGCTGGTTCCGCATTTGGCGAAGCCCACGCATAAAAAGTCGTGTTTGACGGATTGCGTTTTTTTCATAAATGGGTCTCCCTTGACCATTGCGTTTTTTTCAGCCAAGGTGTAGTTTAGCAGAGCAATGTGAAGAATAAATGAATTTTTATATTAATAAATGAGTGTTAATCTGCATAT
>JAJBVW010000087.1 GCA_020866945.1 Oscillospiraceae bacterium | reverse complement strand
TCGTATAAGCCGGAGGAGCCGGTTGGAAATACCGTTTTGGTCTGCACCAACCTGCCGCCCCGGAAAATGATGGGCCTGGAATCCAACGGGATGCTCCTGTCCGCCGTGGAAAACGACGAGGGCGACCCCCATCTTATCATCCTGGAGGACAGCCTGCCCGCCGGGTTTACCCTCTGCTGAGGTCATAATTCAAGCCATCCTCCCATATGCTTTATAAAAAGGCGTATGGGAGGTTTTGCTATGGCCTATGAGGATAATAAGGCGAAGACGCCGGCGGCGCCCCACCGGCTGACTATGGACGAGCGGCAGACGAGCTGGATGACCGGGGTGGAGGAGGTGGTCAGTTTCGATGAAAACGAGGTGGCCGTCCGCACGGTGCAGGGGCTTCTCTCCGTGCGGGGCACGGGACTGAAGGTGGATAAGCTGGAAAAGACCTCCGGGGAGCTGACCATCTCCGGCATGGTGACAGACCTGGATTATCAGGAGAGCGGCACCCACCAGGGCTTCTGGACAAGTCTGTTTCGATAAATGGAGCTTCCTGTTGCCATCCAGCTGCGGGAGGCAGGCTGGTTTATCCTGCTGGGGGCGGTGCTGGGGCTTTTTTATGATCTGCTGGGCGGCCTGCGGGATAGAACGGGCCGCCCGGCGGGGGCGGCTGCCGACGCGCTGTTTGTCCTGGCCGCCCTGGGGTGCCTGTTCGCCGGCGGCATGGCTACCCTGGAGGGGCGGACGCGCCTTTATATGCTTGTCTTTGCTGGGCTGGGCGGCGGCCTGTGGGTCTGGGCCGCGTCCCCGGTGATACGGCCTCTGTTCCGAAAATTATGGCGGGGCGCGGCCAAATGCGGCCGGACAATGACCTGGCCGCTGCGCACCGCGGGAAGTTTTTTGAAAAAACTATGCAAAAAGCTCTTTTCAAATGGGCGGAAATGGTTTACAATAATAAAGAACGTCCAGCGACAGATAAACGCCGGGAGCGGAAAGGGGGCTGTGCGCCATAAAGGTTCTTCACGCAAGAGGTCTGATGACAGGGCTGGTGCTCACGGGCCTGATGGCCTATGGCTGTATCACGCTGCTGAATATGCAGACCAAGGTGACAGACGCCGCCAAGACAGTCCAGAGCCTCCAGGAGCAGGTAGAGCAGCTTCAGGAGGACAACGCCGCTTTGCAGTACGCCATCGACAACCAGGACGACCCGGAGGTCATTGAGGACATCGCCCGGTCGGAGCTGGGACTCGTCATGCCGGACGAGTGGATATTCTACGACGGCGGAGATTGATTTCATGGGCGCCATTGCCGGACGAAAGCGGTGATGGCGTCTTTGCACAAAAACACCGGGAAAAAATTGTGAATTTCCTATTAATTTAACATACTGGGTGTTGACTTTGGCGAGACAGAACAGTATACTATACTTAGCCGGCTAAATGGGCGGTGGAAAATTATAGCAACTGCTTAGGAGAAGTCTCGTGGAAGGCAAAGAACTGCTAAATCTATTCACGGACATGACCCGTATCCACACAGCCTATGTGGAGCGCCGGCTGCTCCATCTGGATCTGCGCACAGGACAGGGCGCCGTTTTGACGGCGCTGGGTTATTGCGGCCCGTGCTCCCAAAAGGAGCTTGCGGAATACCGCCATGTGTCGGCGGCCACCATCAGCGTCATGCTGCGCCGGATGGAAAAGGCCAATCTCGTGACCCGCACCTCCGGAGGGGACGGAAAAAGCAACCTCATCGCCCTCACACCGCATGGCCGCGAGGTCTACGACCGGCTTACGGAGGACATGATAAGCGAGCCGGAGCGCATCTTTGCCGGGCTGAGCCGGGAGGAGCTTGCGAGCGCGGAGCGGATATTCCGCACCATCTCGGAAAATCTGGCCGAGCTGTCCGGCAAATAAATCACGGTAAACCTCCCTGGAAGGGGTTTATATAAAAGGCAATTACATAATCATTTTGAAAAGGAGACTGAGAACTATGCCCAAGGTATATTCCGGGGACCTGACCAAACTCTTTGACATCAGCGGCAAGAAGGCCGTCATCGTCGGCGGCGCCGGCGGCTTCGGCGAGAAGATCGCATAGGCTTATGCCGCCAACGGCGTGGACGTGTGCATTTCTTCCCGCAAGGAGGACAAGCTCATCGAGGCCGAGAACAAAATCAAGGCTTCCGCCGCCCCTGGCGTAAAGGTCATCCACTACGCCTGCGACGCCACCGATGAGGCTGCTATCATCGCTTTCCGCGACTTCGCTGTCAGCGAGGCCGGTCTGGGCGGCTGCGACATCCTGGTCAACGCGCAGGGCTACAACAAGAAGATGTGGTCCTGGGAGATCGACACGAAGGTTTGGAAGGGTATGCTGGACACCAATGTTACCTCCATGATGTACACCTGCAAGTACTTCGGCAACTGGATGAAGGATCACAACCTGGACGCTGGCGAGACCACCGTTCCCCAGAGCGATTTTGAGTCCGGCAAGGCCAACCCCAACAAGGGCTACGGCAAAATCATCAACTTCGGCTCCGTCCGCTCCATCCGCGCTGTCGCCAACGGCGGCAACGGCAACGTGCCCTACAACACCACCAAGGGCGCCGTGGAGATGCTGACCAAGGCCTTCGCCGCTGACCTGCGTCCCAACATTCAGGTCAACGCTATCGGCCCCACCATCACCTACACCCCGATGATGGTCGGCCTGCTGCCTCCCGATGAGGCCACCCGTAACAACATCGCCGGCTCTCTGCCCGCACAGCGTATCGGCTACGAGATTGACGTCGTCGGCCCGGCCATCTTCCTGGCTTCCGCCGCTTCCGACATGGTCACTGCCAGCACCATCTATCCTGATGGCGGCCTGGTGGCTACTTCGTGATAAAAAATCGGGTCTGACCCATTCCTTCCCCCGGCAAAACGGGGGAAGGACATCTATTCTATAGGGAGTAAATTATGAAGCTGGAAGACATTAAAACCATTGCCATGTACGGCGCCGGCACCATCGGCGGCGGTTTTGCGGCTTATTTCGCGCTGAAGGGCCTGAATGTGAACGTCTATGTCCGCAGCGAAGGCTCCATCGAGCGCGCCAAGCCCAAGATTCAGGAGGCTGTTGACACCTACGTAAAGTACGGCCTGGTGGACAGCGGTGACGGCATTTGGGCCAAGATTAAATTCACCACCGATCCTGCGGAGGCCTTTACCGGCGTTTACTTCGTGCAGGAGAACGGCGCGGAGAATCTGGAGCAGAAGCACCAGATGGTCGCCACCATGGAGCAGTATCTGCCTGTGGACGCAATCATCGCCTCTTCTTCCTCCGGCACCCCTGTGACGCAGATCGCCTCCGAGGCCAAGCACCCGGAGCGCATCATTGTGGCTCACCCCTTCAACCCCGCTTATCTGCTGCCCCTGATTGAGATTTGCGGCGGCGAAAAGACCTCCCCCGAGGTCATCGAGTTCGCCCGCGCCTTCTATAAGAAATACGACAAGGCTCCTGTTGTCCTCAACAAGGAGAAGAACGGCTTCATCGCCAACCGTCTGATGCACGCCCTGTGGCGTGAGGAGATCGCCCTGGTCACTGAGGGCGTCTGCTCCATGGCGGACTGCGACGACGCCTGGACCTTTGGCCCCGGCATCCGGCTGGCTGCCTTCGGCCCGTCCCTGCACTATGAGCTGGGCGGCGGCGACCTGGGCCTGAAGGGCTGCGCCATCAAGTTCGGCGCGATGACCGACGCCGTGTTCGCGGACATCTCCGACATGAAGAAGGTTCCCGACACCTGGGCTGACCAGTCCGGCGAGGAGATCGGGCCTCTGATGGAGAACCTGCCCGACGTTATCGGCCACACCAAGCCGGAGATTGCAGACTTCCGCGACAAGGTCATCATCGACGTGCTGAAGCTGCACAAGAGAATGTAATATAAACCGAGGAGAAATATACTTATGGCTAAAACAATCATTACCGCCGCCATGACCGGCGCTGTGACCCCCGCCGGCTACGACATCCCCGAGAAGCCCGAAGACATCGCCGCTCAGGTCTATGAGTGCTGGAAGCTGGGCGCTGCTATCTGCCATCTGCATATGCGCGACGACGCAGGCGCCGGCGTGATGGATCCTGTGAAGTTCTATGAGACCGTCAAGGCCATCCGTTCCTATAAGGACTGCGACATCATTGTCAACTGCACCACCTCCGGCGACAACCGCGTTTCCGATGACAGCCCCTATGGCAATGCCATGCGTATGCTGCATCACCGCAATGTGCCCGGCATCGAGATGGGCACCTTCGACGCCTCCTCCTTCAACTGGGGCGTTCCCGGCGGCGTGTTCCACAACAGCCCCTCCATGCTGATGGAGCTGGGCACCACTTTCCAGCAGCGCGGCATCAAGCCCGAGTTTGAGGTCTTTGACTTCGGTGCGCTGCGTGCCATCGGCGCTTACTGGAAGCAGGGCTATGTGAAGGAGCCTCTGCACTTCCAGTTCTGCCTGGGCGTTATGGGCGGCATGGACGCCACCCCCGAGTCCCTGCAGATCCTGCTCCAGGAGATGCACAACCTCCAGGCTGCCGGCAAGCTGCCCCAGGAGATCACCTGGTCCGCTTTCGGCATCGGCAAGGGCCACCTGCCCGTCATGTTCTCCTGCCTCGCCAACGGCGGCGGTATCCGCGTCGGCATGGAGGATAACGTGGTTTACGGCAAGGACAAGGACGGCAAGAAGATCATGGCCACCAACATGATGTTGGTGGAGCGTGCCGCCGGCGCTATCCGCGCCTTCGGCAATGAGCCTGCCACTCCCGCTGAGGCCCGTCAGATGCTGGGCCTCAAGCCCCTCGACATCGACGCTGTCAACGCTGAGCTGGCCGCTGTCAAGGTGGAGGATCTGGAGAAGGCCAAGCAGGCCGTCAAGGACGAGTTCGGCGGCCCGTACTTCGCCGCCAAGGGCATGGGCGGCAAATAAGGCCGTTTTACACCCATAAATGCAAAGACGCCGTTCCGACGACCAACGCCGGACGGCGTCTTTTTGCGGCAGCCGCAAAATAAAAAATCCGAGGAATATCAGTCTTTTGTGCCGCTTTTGGGGCGCTTGCTCGGTTGACGAATCGGCGCAATCATGGTATACCATTATACAATAACACACCAACGCAGGGGGCTTATGGCACATGGAAAAAACATTAATGGTGCTGGACGGAAACTCTATCGTGAACCGGGCGTATTACGGCATCCATATGCTAAACGCCCCGGATGGAACGCCTACCAACGGAGTATACGGTTTTGTGGCCATTTTGGAGCGGCTGCTGGAGCTGGAATCGCCGGATGGGGTGTGTGTGACCTTTGACGTTCATGCCCCAACCTTTCGCCATGAGATGAGCGACGCCTATAAGGCCACCCGCAAGCCTATGCCGGAGGATTTGCAGACGCAGATACCGATATTGAAGGAGCTGCTGGACGCCATGGGCATCCGCCGGTACGAGCTGGCCGGATGGGAGGCAGACGACCTGCTGGGGACGATGGCGGCCTCCTGTGAGGGCGCGGGATGGAAATGTCTTCTGGTGACGGGGGACAAGGACTCCTTCCAGCTCATCACGGACACGACCCACGTCGTCCATATCAAGACCCGCCAGGGGCAGACGGAGACCATTGAATACGACCCCGCCCGCTTCCGGGAGGAATACGGCTTCGAGCCGCTGCGGATGGTGGATTTGAAAGCCCTGATGGGGGATTCCTCGGACAATATCCCCGGTGTGCCGGGCATTGGGGAGAAATCCGCCCTGGCCCTGCTGCGCCAGTTTGGAACGCTGGACGGAGTGTATGAGAATATTGAGGACGCCGCTATCAAGCCCGGACAGCGGAAGAAGCTGACGGAGGGGGAGACCAGCGCCCGTTTGTCGTATACCCTCGCGACCATACGGCGGGACGCCCCGATTGATTTCGTGCCGGAGGAAAATCTCTGGTCGCTGAAGCCGGATGCGGCGCTGTATGATATATGCAGCCGCCTGGGCTTTGGGCGGTTCATCAAAAAATGGGGCCTGGAGCCGGATGGAGAGACGGCCGCTGTGCAGCAGGCGGAGGCCTTGCCGCAAAAGGAATATACGAGCCGGGAGCTGTTCGAGGTGTTGGAGTCGGCGGCGTATATTGCCGTCTGGCCGGAGGACGGGCTGGATGTTCTCACGCTTTGCGACGGGCAGGCCGTGTTCCAGGTGAGCTGGACGCAGGCGGGACTTGAATATAACGACTTTCTCAGAACGCTGTTTTCTGCCAGTGTGAAAAAGCTGGGCCACAATGTCAAGGAGCTGATGTCTCTTTTGCTGGCCGACGGCCTGGAAACAGAGGGCTTCGTGTTTGATACGGCCCTGGCCGGGTATCTGCTGGATGCTACGGCGTCGGATTATGCGCTGCCAAAGCTCACCCGTCAATACCTGGGGCGGGAGCTTGACAAGGCGGAGGCTATATACGTGCTGTATCAGGTGCTGCCGGAGAAGCTGAAATCACTGGGGATGGAGCAGCTGTATTATGAGATAGAGCTGCCGCTCTGCCCGGTGCTGGCAAATATGGAACGGACGGGCTTTCTCGTGGACAGAAAGGCGCTGTACGACTTTGGACAGAGCCTGACGGAGGGCATTACGGCGCTTCAGCAGGAGATATGGCGGCAGGCGGGCAGCGAGTTTAACATCAATTCCCCCAAGCAGCTGGGGGAGGTGCTGTTCGAGCGGCTGGGTCTTCCGACGGGGAAGAAGAACCACCGGGGCTGGAGCACCAGCGCGGATGTGCTGGAGCGGCTGCGGGACAAGCACCCCATCGTGGGGCAGGTGCTGGAATATCGGGAGCTGAAAAAGCTGAAAAGCACCTATACGGACGGACTTATGAAGACCATCGGCCCGGACGGGCGGATACACACCACCTTCCAGATGACCGCCACAGACACGGGGCGGCTGTCCTCCCGCGACCCGAATTTGCAGAATATCCCCATTCGCCGTCAGCTTGGCTCCGGCATTAGGCGGATGTTTGTGGCCGGGCCAGGGAACGTGCTGGTGGACGCGGATTACAGCCAGATAGAGCTGCGCATCCTCGCGAACATCTCCGGGGACGAGACCATGACCAACGCCTTCCTGTCCGGCGAGGACATCCACGCCGTCACGGCAAGCCAGGTGTTCGGCGTCCCCCTGGAGCAGGTGACGAGCCAGCTCCGCTCACAGGCCAAGGCCGTGAATTTCGGCATCGTCTACGGCATATCCGCCTTCTCCCTGGCGGATGATATTGGCGTTTCCACTGCCGAGGCCAAGACCTATATCGACACCTATATGGAGAAATACCACGGGGTCAGGGAATATATGGAGAGCGTCATCCAGCAGGGGACGGAGCAGGGCTTTGTGTCCACGCTCTTTGGCCGCCGCCGGTATATGCCGGAGCTGAAGGCCTCGAACTTCAACGTCCGCTCCTTCGGACAGCGGGTGGCCCGGAATATGCCCATCCAGGGCACAGCGGCGGATATTATCAAGCTCGCCATGATTCGCGTGTATAACCGTCTGAAAAAGGAGCTGCCCCAGGCAAGGCTTCTGCTCCAGGTGCATGACGAGCTTATCGTGGAGTGTCCCGCGGATATGGCGGAGCAGGCCGCCGTGATATTGGACGAGGAAATGGAAAACGTCGTCCACTACCCTGTTCCCCTGACGGCGGACACCGGCACAGGGGCAAGCTGGGCGGACGCCCATTGACGCCATGGAGATTATCAACGCCCTGCCAGAGCATACCGGCGAGATTGCGGCCCTGGAGGCCCTTTGCTTCGAGGCCCCCTGGCCGCCGGAGCTGCTCGCCCGCCTGCGGAAGCGGTGCATCGTGGCGGCGGAGGGAGACGCGGTGCTGGG
>JAJBVW010000197.1 GCA_020866945.1 Oscillospiraceae bacterium | reverse complement strand
CCACTCGACCCCGCTCCCTGAGGGGAGCTGCTGCAGGTCCGGGACGCGGGCCGCATTGTGATGGCCGGAGGGCCGGGGGAGATATTCTCCCAGGGAGAGCGGCTGCAGGCCATGGGGCTTGACCTGCCCGGCGCGGCCCGCATCGCTATGCTCCTGCGTCAAAAGGGAGCCAACCTGCCGGAGGACATCTACACCACGGAGAGGCTTCAGGAGGCCATTCTGGCCCTGTGGCGAAAGGGGGAGAGGTCATGCTGAAGGACATCACCCTGGGACAGTATTTTCCGGACGACACCCCCGTTCACCGGCTTGACCCCCGGACAAAGCTGATTTTGACCGTCGTGTATATCGCCGCCCTGTTTATGGCCGGCTCCGTGGGCGGCTATGTGCTGACGGCCCTGTGGCTGGCCGCCGCCGCTCATATCAGTCACATAAAGCCAAAGGCCCTGTTCAAGGGACTGCGGCCCCTGATTTTCCTCATCGTCTTCACGGCGGTGATAAACCTCTTTTTCACCAGCGGCGAGGATTACCTCCTTCAGTGGTGGTTCATCAAGATAACCTATACCGGCCTGAAAAACGCTCTGGTCATGGTGGTGCGGGTGATGCTGCTGGTGTCCGGCACGTTTATGCTGACCTATACCACCTCGCCCCTTTCCATTACGGACGGGCTGGAACGGCTTTTAAGTCCGCTGAAAAGGCTCCATGTTCCGGTGTATGAGCTGAGTCTCATGATGTCCATCGCCCTGCGGTTTATCCCTACGCTCATTGAGGAGACCGACCGCATTATGTCCGCCCAGAAAGCCCGCGGTGCTGATTTGGAGACCGGCTCTCTGGCGGAGCGGGCCAAGGCGCTGCTGCCGCTGCTGATTCCGCTGTTCGTTTCCGCCTTCCGGCGGGCGGACGAGCTGGCCCTGGCCATGGAGTGCCGGTGCTATAACGGCGGCGAGGGCCGCACCAGAATGAAGCAGCTTCGCATGGAGCGGCGGGACGCCGCCGCGCTCCTTCTGGGAGCTGCCCTGGTAGCCGGGGTGCTGGTGCTTCGGAGGCTTGGCTTATGAGAAACATCGCGCTGCGCCTTTCGTATGACGGGACAAATTACCATGGCTGGCAGACCCAGGCCAGGGACGTCACCGTTCAGCAGACGGTGGAGCAGGCCGTGGAAAAAATATGCAAGCATCCGGCCCACGTCACCGGCTGCGGCCGGACGGACGCGGGTGTCCATGCGTGGCGCTATTGCGCTAATTTCCGCACGGACTGCCCCATTCCTGTGGAACGCATCCCCCTGGCGCTGAACAGCCGTCTGCCGGGGGATATTGCCGTATCCGCCGCCGTGGAGGCGCCGGAGGATTTTAACGCCATCGGCTCCTGCCTTCGCAAGGAGTATGTGTATACCATCCACAACAGCCCCATCCGCGACCCCTTTCTCAGCCGCCGCGCCTGCTTTTATCCGCAGCCCCTGGACACAGAGCGCATGGCCAGAGCGGCGGCGGCCTTTGTAGGCACGCATGATTTTGCAGCCGTTCGCAGCGTGGGGACGGAGACCAAAACCACCGTCCGCACGATATACTGGTGCAATGTGGCCCGGCGGGGCGAGCTTATCACCGTGGCGGTCTGTGCCAACGGATTTTTATATAATATGGTGCGGGCCATCGTCGGCACGCTGGTCTATGCCTCCTATGGCAAGCTGGAGCCGGAGGACATCCCCGCCCTGCTGGAAACCGGCGACCGCCGCCTGACCGGGCCGACCATGCCGCCCCAGGGCCTTGCAATGCACCGGCTGTGGTATGACGGCCCGGTGGGGGAGATGATGGGGACGGAGAATCCTCATCCGCTCTTTGACGGACGGCTTTGACGCTATTTTTGGCCTGAACGCACAAAAGCAATAGACAAACCTTGACGGAATATGATAAAATATATTGTTACAAGCACCAGAGGGGCGTTCTATGGCAAATAAGCACTTGACAAAACTCAATAATACGCCGGAAACGCCAGAGGCCCCGCCAGAAAAGCCGAAGAAGGAAACACGCTTCAGGCGGGAAAAGGCGGCCCCCGCCGAGACGGGTGCGCCTGCCGCGGAAACGCTCTCCCGACGGGATGTTCGCGGAGCGCTTATCGCCCTGGGCGCGGCGCTGCTTCTGTTTGCTGCCTGCATCATCATATGGTTAAACGAGAACCGTTTCAACACGGACGACCTGACCCTGTCCGTATCCACCGCTGCCGTGGCGGAGGAGGAGTATATCTTCGACGCAGGCTCCGGCCAGGTGTTTGCCGCCGTGGGGGACGGGCTGGCCGTCGCCACCTCCACCGGGCTTGAGCTGCTGGACGGGGACGGAAATACTGTGGTCAGCACGATCACGCCGATGGATTCCCCCGCCATTGCCGCCTGCGACAGCTTTGCAGTGTTCTATGACCTGGGCGGAACGGCCATTACTGTGGTCGATTTGAAAGGGAGCATCGAGACCATTTCCCCGGCGGGCACTATCATCTCCCTGACGGTATCCGAAGGCGGCTATGTGACCGTTGCGACGGAATACACCGGCTACCGGGCTTTGGTGGAGGTATATGACTCCTCCCTGGAGCTGGTCTACCAGTGGTATTCCTCCTCCGCGTGGGTCATGAGCGGCCTGGTCTCCCCGGACGGACGGCAGCTTGCCGTGCTGTCCTATACCTCCAGCGGCAGCGAGGTAAGGCTGTTCAGCCTGTCGCAGTCGGAGCAGCAGGCGGCCTTTTCCGTCTCGGAGACCATCCTGCTCGACGTTCACTGGTTTTCCTCCAACCGCCTTTGCGCCCTCAGCGCGGAGCAGGTCATCTACTTCGACGGCAACGGCGAATGGCAGAATACATATGATTTCAACGGCCAATACCTGACGGGCTATGCCTTCGGGGACGGCTTTCTCACCCTGGCCCTCAGCCCGTATCGGGCCGGAACCTCCTCGGTGCTGGTGTCTCTGGATTCCTCCGGCCGTGAGCAGGGGCAGGCGGAGCTGCAAAGCGGCATCATCTGGCTGAATGCCTCCGATTCGGAGGTCATTGTGCTGGTCTCCGACAGCGCCATCCTCTACAGCAGCTCCATGACGGAAAAGGGCCGCCTCACCGGCCTGACCGGCTTTAAATACGCCATGCTCCGTTCCAAGGGCGAGGTCCTTCTGGCCGCCTCCAACTACGCGGAAGTATATATTTTCTGATACCCCGACGCGCCTGCGGGAGCGTCCATCCAAATTGTTTACTGATAACGAGGTATGTCTTATGGCTCTGGCTACTATCATCAACCTTATCCTGGTGGTCATTCTTGTCGTCTGCGCCTGGCAGGGCTTTAAAAAGGGCATCATCATGGGAATCGTCGGCGTGCTGGTGATCATACTATCCCTGTATGGCGGCCAGCTTCTCAGCGATACCTTCTCCTATGAGGTGATCCCGGTGTTGAAGCCCTTCCTCAGCGGCTATATGGAGGCCCAGGTAGAAACCGTCGGCTATTCGGTGCTGGGCTATGAGCAGGATGAACAAGGCAATTACGGTGTTGATTATTCTTTGTCCGATATGCTCGAGCAGAATCCCGGCCTGGAGGAGACCATAGCCGTCGAGACCTATAAAAGCCTGGGCTTTTATGACGCTATCGCGGAGGATTTGGGGGCCAGGGCTGTGGAATACATGGAGGAAAACGACGCCACCCTTTCCTCCTCTGTTATCACCATTCTTTGCCAGGCCGTCACCTGGTACGGCGGATTTCTGCTGTTTTTCATCATCATCTACGCCCTGCTGACCGTGATTGTCAATATCCCCAATCTGAGCTTCCGTCTGCCCTATATCGGTATCGTGAACGACGTGGTGGGCCTTGGCATCGGCATCTTCACGGGCCTTCTCCTCTGCGCCGTTATCGTCTGGGCGCTGCAATTTGCTGGCCTTCTCATCCCGGAGGAGACCCTCCGCTCCGCCAAGGTGGCGGCCTATCTGCTGGATAAAAATATGCTGTCCAGCTATATAACCTTCTGACCAAAGTAAGGAGACATCCATGCAACCTACCCTCTGCGCACGCTGCCATAAAAACATGGCCGTGGTATTCATCACAAAAATCGAAAACAACCAATCCCATAACGAAGGACTTTGCCTGTCCTGCGCCAGGGAGCTGCACATCAAGCCGGTGGACGACATCATTGCCAAGATGGGCTTGTCCGACGAGGAGTTGGACAATCTCGCGGGAGAGATGTCGGACGCCCTGGGCGGCCCGGAAGGGATAGAGAGCATGATGGAAATCGAGCCTGCCTCCGACGAGGAGGATGACGATCAGGGCAAGACCGCGACCTTCCCCTTCCTGAACCGGCTGTTCGGCGGGCCGCAGGGCCAGAACAGCGGCGCCTCCAACGCCAGCCAGCCTCCGGCCTCCTCCTCTCCCGGCCCAAGCGCGGGAAATGCCGCCCCCAATCAGGATCGGCGCGGCGGCGGCAAGAAGAAATTCCTGGAAAATTATTGCATCTCCCTGACCCAGCAGGCCCGTGAGGGCAAAATGGATCAGATGATTGGCCGCCAGGAGGAACTGGAGCGTGTCATCCAGATCCTGAACCGGCGGCAGAAAAACAACCCCTGCCTGATCGGCGAGCCTGGCGTTGGCAAAACCGCCATTGCGGAGGGGCTGGCCCAGCGCATCGCCGCGGGCCAGGTGCCCTATAAGCTCCAAAACAAGGAGGTCTATCTGCTGGATTTGACCGCCCTGGTGGCCGGAACCCAGTTCCGGGGCCAGTTTGAGAGCCGGATGAAGGGTCTGATAGACGAGGTGCGCCGCCAGGGGAACATCATCCTGGTCATCGACGAGGTACACAACATCGTGGGCGCCGGGGACGCGGAGGGCAGCATGAACGCCGCCAACATCCTCAAGCCCGCCCTCTCCCGCGGGGAGATACAGGTCATCGGCGCCACCACCTTCGCGGAATACCGCAAATATATCGAAAAGGACGCCGCCCTGGAGCGGCGGTTCCAGCCCGTCACTGTGGCGGAGCCGTCCATTCCGGACAGCGTGGAAATCCTCAAGGGCATCCGCCACTACTATGAGGACTTCCATGATGTGACCATCTCCGATGAGATGTGCCAGATGGCCGTCACCCTCTCCGAGCGCTATATCACTGACCGCTATCTGCCTGACAAGGCCATTGACCTGCTGGACGAGGCCTGCTCCGATGTGGATTTGAAAAACCCGGACACCGCCCTCCGCATGGAGCTGGAAAAGGAAAACGATGACCTTGACAAGGAGCGGGAGCTTCTCCTGACGGCGGAGACCGACAACTTTGAGCGTCTGGCCCAGATACGCAGCCGCCAGATGCAGATTACCGACCAGCTTACCACCCTGCGGGCCAAGGGCCGCCCGGCCCTGACGGCGGCGAATCTTGCCCGTATCATCGAGCTTTGGACAAAGATTCCCGCCACCAACATCACGGACGATGAGTTCGACCGCTTGGCCGGTCTCGACCAGCGGCTGAAAAGCCACATCATCGGCCAGGATGAGGCGGTGGAGGCCGTCTGCGCCGCCATCAAGCGCAGCCGCGTGGGGCTTCAGGCCAAACGCAAGCCGTGCAGCTTCATCTTTGTGGGCAGCACCGGCGTCGGCAAGACCGAGCTTGTGAAGCAGCTGGCCCAGGATTTGTTCTCCGCGCCGGAGAGCCTTATCCGGCTGGATATGTCGGAGTTTATGGAAAAATTCTCCGTCTCCCGTATCATCGGCTCCCCGCCGGGGTATGTGGGCTATGACGAGGCCGGGCAGCTCACCGAGAAGATACGCCGCCGCCCCTATTCCGGCGTTTTGTTCGACGAGATAGAAAAGGCCCACCCGGACGTGATGAACATCCTCCTGCAAATCCTGGACGATGGCCGCATCACGGACGCCCAGGGCCGAACGGTGAACTTTGAAAACACTGTCATCATCATGACCACCAACGCCGGCTCCGAACGGCGGGTGGGCGGTCTGGGCTTTGGCCAGACGCTCAGCGACATGGGCAAGGACAAGGCCATGAAGGCCCTCCAGGAGTTCCTCCGGCCGGAGTTTATCAACCGCGTGGATGAGATTGTCTACTTCAACCCCCTGTCGGAGGAGACTTTCCGCGGCATTGCCGACCTGATTCTCCGGGAGCTGCGGGACGTAATGACCGAGCGGAAGATAGACTTCACCTGGGACGATTCCGTCATCACCTATCTGGTGGAGAAAAGCTATTCCGTCGCCTACGGCGCGCGGAACCTGCGCCGCCAGATTCAAAAGGACATCGAGGACGCCATCGCCGCCGAAATTATCGACAAGCGCCGCGGCCAGGTCAGCGCTATCTCCGTCGCCGCCCAGGACGGGAAGGTCGTTATCGCCGCCATCTAAACCATATAAAGCACAAAAAAACCGCGCCGGGGAAGTCAAAGCGCTTCCCCGGCGCGGGTCTGTCTGCGGTGTTATTGCTCCGCGGCCTTGCGGATAAGCACGAACGGCGTGAGCTGGGTGGAATTTCCCGAGGGGTTATCCTGTATCAGCTCGGCGCACTGCTCGTCGGTCAGGGTGAGGTCGGGGCTTTTGCCAAGAATGTCCCGCTCAAAGTCGTTTGCGTCCACCAGCATACAGGTGACGCCGGTCTCCTCCTTGATGCGGCGGCATACCTCCTGCGGCTCCTTGGGGAGCATGATGCAGTAATTCCCGTACTCCTGGAAGGAGGCGGTGTAAAACCCGTCCAGACCCGCCACCTCCGGCCCGGCAATCTTATAGAACACGCCCTTCTTGCCGAACAGCTTGCCCACGCCCCCGGCGATGGAGGCCCATATTATCTTCAGCGCACCGCAGTGGTCGATGGCAAACTGCATTTTCCAGGGGTTGTCCACGCCGATGCCATAGGGGCTGTGGGAGGCAAATTTTGAAAGGAATTTGGCGAGCCACGTCAGCTTCATGTCCTTTTTATAGATGATGTTCTTCTGGCACAGGGAGATGATTTTTTCCGCCACGGAGAGGATGTCCCCCTCCTGATAGACAGGCAGCACATACTGCCGCACCAGGTCGCAGTAATCCTCCCCAATCTGAACAAAATGGGTCTGGATGGCTCCCCGGTCATAGGCGCCAAAGCTAGTCTCTATCCGCAGATTTTTGTTTTCATTTGGTTTCAGTGTATCCATATTTTTCCTCCCCCGCAGGCAAAGCGGCCCGACGGCCCGGTATCCTTTGCGGTGTAATGGTAACGTCTATTATTTTATCCGACTTATCTTACCACAAATCCTGTCCAATAGCAAGCCGCCGTATACCGGCAAAATCGGCCCCGCCAGCTTTTTGCCGGCGGGGCCGATTTGGGGCGGGTGCTTATAGCTTTTTCAGTGCCTTTCTGGCCTGCCGAACCTCTTTGTCCAGCTCGTCCAGGGCGGCGTCCAGCTCCTCGGCGATATAGTCGCCCAGCGCCAAGGCGGTAAGGATGGTCTGGGCCGCCTCTATCATGGCGTCCTCTACCTCCTGCCCCACGCCTACCAGCTCCAGCTCGCCGTCGCCGTCGCTGTCCAGCAGAATCATGTCCGGGATGCCGTTTGCGTCGGAATCGTGGAAATACAGGTCAAATTCCCCGTCGCCGCTCACATCGACGGCTACGGTGTCGATGTCCCCGTCGCCGGTGGAATCCAAAATCACCACGTCCGGCGCGCCGTCGCCGTCTATGTCGATCAGTATCTCATCCTTGGCGCTGCGCACCAGGGTCTTTCGCAGGTCGCGGTCGAGCTTCATTTTCCGCTTGACCTTCCGCAGAGTTCCCATAGCTGTTCCTCCAAATCAATATATTTTCATAAAAGTGCCGCGTCATCAGTGGCGTCCGCCGCCGCCACCGCCGCCGTGGCCGCCACCGGGGCTTCCACCGCGAGCACCGCCGCCTCTGGGGCCTCCCGGGCCGCCTGGGCCTCTTGGCGCGGGATTATGC
>JAJBVW010000201.1 GCA_020866945.1 Oscillospiraceae bacterium | reverse complement strand
CAATCCGGGGCATACTGGCTTCGACGGGGCGGCCAGCCTGAATATCCGGGAGGGATCCGACTATGTGTTTCAAAAGCTGATGGACGTGCGGGGCAAAAATGGCTGAACAGGAAAGAAATATAGACTTATCTGAAACGGAACGGATGAAGCAGCTGGCGGCGCAGATGCGCGCGGCGGAATATCAGGGCCTTTCTGAGGCGGAGATCCAGGAAAGAGAGCGGCAGAAGGAGCTGCGCCGAAAGCAGAATATAGCGGAGCTGGAGGACACCCTGGCCATTTTGGAAAAGGGCGGCTATATCAGGGACGGCCGGGAGGTGCGGCTGCATTTTTCCCGGGAGCAGATGCGGGAGGTTCAGGTCTTTCTGCCGGAGGATCTGGCAGTGCTCTCCTCCACGGAGCGGGAGATCCTGGAGGGGGAAGGCTGCTGCTTTGACTGCCGGGATATGGACGCCCTGGCCCTGGCGCAGGAGCAATATGAGGGCCTGCGGGCCGCCGGAGAGGCGGAGCCGAGAATATTAGTGCTGAATCTGGCGAGCGCTACCCAGCCGGGAGGCCATACCCGGAAGGGAGCCAGCGCACAGGAAGAGGATCTGTGCCGGAGAACATCTCTGCTTCTGTCCCTGGAAAGCGAGGGCGCAAAACGATATTATGATTATAATAACGCCCGAAAGACCCGCATGGGGTCGGATGCCGTGGTACTCTCGCCATGTGTGGAGGTAATCAAGGACACATCAGCGGAGCCGCTGTCCGAGCCGTTTCCGATTTCTGTTATGAGCTGCTCCGCCCCGATGATACGTCTGGGGCTGGAGGGAATGACCCAGGCGGAATATGAGCAGATGCTCTGTCAGCGCATTCAGGGGATGCTGCTTGTGGCGGCGTCGCAGGGCTATCGGCATTTGATTTTGGGAGCCTTTGGCTGCGGCGTTTACGGAAACGACGGGGCGGTGGTATCAGATGTGTTTGCCCGTGGAATCCGGGATTTTTCCTATGCCGGAAAGAACAGCGGCCGGCTCTTTGATTCTATCCAATTTGCCATCCTCTGCCGCCCAGGAAAGGATTACAACTACAGGGAGTTTTGCAGAAACTTTTCCCGCGGCAGGATTTCCTGACAGCGGCGCAATAGGAGACCAGCAATATGAGCAATTCCGCGATTTATGACCGCTTTGAAGAGGTGGTGACACAATCCCCTGAACAGCCTGCCATTGTGGAACGGACGAGATCCCTGACCTACGCCCAGCTTGACTGGCGCATAGACGTGATTGCGGGCAGCTTTCCCTCCCAGGAGGATTTTATCGGTATCGTGGCAGACCACGGGGCGGATCTTATCGCCTCCATTTTTGCCGTGCTGAAAACAGGCGCGGCCTATGTTCCGGCGGAGCCGGATTTCCCGGAGGAACGCATCCGCTTTATGATGCAGGAAAGCCGCGTAGGCTTTATCATCACCCAGAGAAAATACCAGGAAAAGCTAAAGGGTTTCCCCCTGCTGTTTCTGGAGGACATGACGGAGAAAGCTTCTACGAAGAGAAATGACCGCTTGACTACTCCGAAGTCCCTGGCTTATATTTTATATACCTCCGGCTCCACCGGCGTGCCGAAGGGCGTCTGCGTGACAAATGCCAACGTCTGTCATTATGTCCGGGCGTTTCAGCACGAATTTCATTCTGCTGCCGGGGACGTGATGCTGCAATACTCCGTCTGCTCCTTTGATATTTTTGTGGAGGAGGTTTTCACCACCCTTCTCTCCGGGGCGGCGCTGGCGATTCCAGACGGCGGCGCAAGGGCAGATGTGGTTTCTCTGATGAACTTTGTGAGGGAGAAGAACGTGACCATCCTCAGCGGTTTTCCCTATCTTTTGATGGAGATGAACGGACTGGAAAAAATCCCCTCCAGCCTGCGGCTGCTTATCAGCGGCGGCGATATTCTCCGGGAGAGCTATGTCAATCATCTCCTGCCCCAGGTCACGGTTTATAATACCTATGGTCCGTCCGAGACCACCGTATGCTGCACCTATTTCCGCTGCAACGGCCAACCGGCGCTGGAGGACGGCACCTACCCCATTGGAAAGGCAGTGCTTGGCGCAGCCGTCGAGCTGCTGGATGAGAACATGAACCCCGTCCCTGACGGCGCTGTGGGGGAGATATGCATATCGGGCGGCGGCGTCTCCAACGGCTACCTTGACACAAGCAAAAATCAAATGTTTGTGACTGGCACAGACGGTCAGCCTGTCTATCGGAGCGGCGACCTGGGATATATGCTGCCGGACGGCAATCTGGCTTTTCTGCACCGCAAGGATTCCCAGGTGATGATTCTGGGAAAACGGGTAGAGCCGGAGGAGGTTGAAAACGTCCTCTGCGACTGCGAGGAGGTGCAGACTGCCGTGGTATGTCCGTTTACGGATGAGCAGGGTCTCTCCTACCTGACCGCCTATGTGGTCCCGGAGGGGTCGGGGTTTGTTCTTTCCGAGGTGAAAAAGAAGCTGTCCCGCTATCTGACGGCCTTTATGATGCCGGAGTACTTTGTGCTGCTGGATCATATCCCCCTGACTCCCAACGGGAAGCCGGACGTGAAAAGCCTGCCGGTCGTATTGAAGGAGGGGGCCTGCTGAATTGGAGATTACAATAAAAAGGGCTGCTGCCGCCGACTTGGCGGAGCTGATGCGCTGGCGGGAAATCGTTTTAAGGGAAGTGTTTTCCATCCCCACAGGAGAGGATATGACCGGGCTTCTCGCCGCCAACCGGGCTTACTATCAAACAGCCTTGGAGGCGGAGGCGCATATCGCCTGCTTTGCTTACGCGGAGGAAACGTCCGTGGGCTGCGGCGGCATTTGCCTCTATCAGGAGATGCCCTCGCCGGATAATCCAACCGGCCAATGTGGGTATTTGATGAATATTTTCACCCTTCCCGCCATGCGTCAGCATGGCGTTGGGCGGGCGATTGTGCAGTGGCTGGTACAGGAGGCGAAGCGCCGGGGCGTCGGCAAAATCTATCTGGAATCCACCGAGCAGGCGTATCCGCTGTATCAGGAGCTGGGGTTCCACGATATGAGGGGCTACCTGAAGTACGGGGAAGAATCTGACTAGCGCGAGGAAGGGAATATGAAAGCAGAAAATACAGTCACGCTGCCAATAAACGGAAAAAAGATACAGCTCTGCTGTGCAGCGCAACCGGCTCCGCTGGTGATTTATCATGCGGTGATGGGGGAGGGCAAAGCGCTGTGGCAGGCCTGCCAGAAGCTCGGGTGTCCGTCGTTTTCGCTGGCGGTTGTCAACGGTATCGATTGGAACGACGAGATGACGCCGTGGCCCATTCCGCCCATCTCCAGGAGAGATACCCCCTGTTCCGGCGGCGCGGATGGGTATTTAGAGAAGTTCATCGGGGAGATGCTGCCAAAAATCACGGCGGCGCTCCCGGCCCCGCCGACATACTGCGCCCTGGCGGGCTATTCTCTTGCAGGGCTGTTCGCTGTGTATACGGCGCACAAAACAGACTGCTTTTCCCGTATTGTCTCCGCGTCCGGCTCCCTGTGGTACCCGGAGTTTATTCCCTTTGTCCATCAGAATCCCATTTCAGAACAGGTAAAAGCGATTTACTTTTCTCTGGGGGATAAGGAAAGCCATACGAAAAATCCATACCTGGCCCCTGTGGAGGAGAACACCCGGCTGCTGGCGCAGTATTTTTCGGAGCAGGGCATACGGACGATTTTCCAGATGAACCCGGGGAACCACTATCGGAACTCCACGGGGAGAATGGCCGCAGGGATCCAGTGGGCGCTGCAGCAGCAGTTTTGACGGCGAAGCCGGATTCATTTATGGCGGCATGGACTAGAAAATCCTTGACTGACGTCGTTCATTGTGGTATTTTATGCTTACCATAAAGAGTGCGCGAGGGACAAGCCCTGAGACCGCACAGCAACCTACCGATATGGCAAGGTGCTAAAGCTTGATTCGATGGGTGCATATGATTTTTTTACGGCTCCCGTCGATTACGATGGGAGCCTTTCTTTGCGCTTTTTATGGAAAATCGCAAAGGAGTGTCATGTCATGTCAAGTGTAAAGGATGAAGGCAAGGAAATCACGAGGCCCATGCAGGCCCAAAGGTATCAGATTCCCGTAGAGGATCGCACGCTTACAGCGCTCACAAAGCTCAACGGCAGGGTCTATGTCTACTGTGGAGACCGGAAAACGCAGCAGCAATTCATCGAAGATGCGGAAAATGAGTATTTCCATTATGGGGACGGCGTGTCGCTGCTGGAGAGAAAACCTGGTTCCATAATGGCGCTGAATCAAAACCGAACGGTCAATTTCGTCGGCTATCTGGGCACGATAGCTTTTTGCCATGCAGACCATTTGAATGCCGTCCCGCTCATCAAGGTCGATTACAGAAAATACGCTGCGGGCTATCAGGATTTTATCTATAAGCCATGATTGCGCTAATCATCCCATTATTTTTAGCTCTTGTTTAGCACGAGCAAATCCGATTCTACAGGCTATATCAGTCCCATGCTCCGCAGGAGCCATAGCCAGGCGGTGATGGTGAAGGCGCTGAGAAGGGTGGTGAGCATGACTACGCTGGAGGACAGCACCCCCTCGTGGCCCATGCTTTTGGCCATGAC
The DNA here is from genome assembly GCA_020866945.1 of Oscillospiraceae bacterium. GTDB lineage: Bacteria > Bacillota > Clostridia > Oscillospirales > Oscillospiraceae > CAJOIG01. The sequence goes on along the minus strand of JAJBVW010000201.1, from coordinate 3,460 downwards.
GAAGCCGCTGACCGTGGTGGCGGAGCCGAGCATGACCACGATGGTGGCCAGGGCGTCCTCCCGAAAGCCCAGGGCTACGGCGACGGGGATGAATATGGCCCCGAAGCCCACGAGCTTCAAAAAGGCGGCCACCACGGCGGGCCTGGCCCGGCCAAAGGCCCGCTTCAGGCTGAAGGTCGCGCCCATGGCGATGCGCCCCAGAGGGGGGGCGGCGGCGGCGAGGCTTGAAACGGTCTTTTCCAGAATGGTGGGCATGGGGAGCCGCAGGGCCGACCAGAGCAGTCCGGCGGCAATGGCGATGAGGATGGGGTTTGTTACTACCCCCTTCAGGGTGGACTTCACCGCGCCCTTGTCAAGGCCCGAATGGGAGGGATTGAAGATGGACAGCACCAGCACCGCCATGATGTTATACAGCGGCACGCTGCCAATCATCATCAGGGGGGCCATGCCGGAGGTGCCGTACATATTCTGAATAAAGGCCACGCCAAGAAGGGCCGCGCTGCTCCGATAGGAGGCCTGGATAAACTCCCCTCGGATGGTCTTGTCCCGCCACAGCAGGGAGACGGCCCAGGCAATCAGGATACAGCCCAGGGTGGCAAAGAAGCAAAAGAGAACGAATTTTGTGTCCCACAGGGCGGCGAAGTCCACGGTGGCCAAGTCGCTGAACACCAGCACCGGCAGCAGGGCCTTGAACACGAAGGAGTTGAGCTTTCCCGCGGTGTCCTCCGAAAGCCAGCCTATGCGCCGGAACAGCACCCCCAGCAGCATCATTAAGAACACCGGCATGGTGGCGTTTAAGCTGAACAACAGATTTTCCATAGATTATTCGCCTCCTTCCGGCTCGATTGCGTGGCCGGATATGCTTTCTGTCCGCCGCTTCCGCAGGAAGGAATCCGGCGGGGCCTGAACGGGGAGCGCCGTCCAAAGCGTCATTTTCGGGTGGCTGGCAGCGGGAAGGGCCTCGCCCGTTTCGTCATACAGCGCCCCGGCGGTAAAGGAAACAGGCGCGTGCCCCGGCATCAGCAGCTCCAGCTCGTCCCCAGGGAAGAAGCGGTTCCGCTGGCTCAGCCGGGCGCGGCCCGCCTCGTCACATTCCTCCACCAGGGCCACCACGTCGTATTGGGAGAAATAGCAGGCGTCCGCCGTGTACTGTCCCGGCTGGCCGAAGAAAAAGCCGGTGGAATAGGGCCGGTGGCTGACCTTGTAAACCTCCTGGCTCCATATTTCGTCCAAGGGTTTTCCGGCCAGGGCCGCGTCCGCCCCGTGGCGATAGGCGTTCGTCACGGCGGCGGCGTAATAGGCGGATTTTGTCCGCCCCTCGATTTTAATGCTGGATACCCCCGCCTCCAGCAGCGCGGGGATATGGTCTATCATGCTCCAATCACGGGCGTGATAGAGATACGTTCCCCCATCCTCCACAAGTTCCATGGGCGCGCCGGGGCGCTTTTCCTCCGTGAGGTAATATTTCCACCGGCAGGGCTGGGCGCAGCGGCCCCGGTTGGCGTCCCGCCCGGTCATGTAGGCGGACAGCAGGCACCGCCCGGAAAAGGACACGCACATGGCCCCGTGGCAGAATACCTCCAGCTCCAGCGCCGGGGGCGTATGCTCCCGCAGAGCGCATATCTGCTCCAGGCTCATCTCCCGCGCCAGCACCACCCGGCTGGCTCCCAGGTCATAGAAAAACCGGGCCGTCTCGCTGTTCATCACCCCGGCCTGGGTGCTGATGTGGATGGCGAGACCCGGCGCGTATTTTTGGCACAGGCGCAAAACCCCCAGATCCGCCGCGATGACCGCGTCCGCGCCCGTATCCGCAAGCTGCTCCAAAAAGGCGGGCAGAGCCGCGATCTCCTCGTCGTCCGGGATGGTGTTGCAGGTCACATAGACCTTTACGCCCCGGCTGTGGCAGTAATCCACGGCCCAGGCCATCTCCTCCGGGCCGAAGCATCCCGCCCCGGCTCGCATCCCAAAGGACGGCCCTGCCAGATACACCGCGTCCGCCCCGTAGGTCACGGCCATCCGCAGCTTCTCGCTGTCTCCCGCAGGGGAGAGCACCTCCAATGTGGGCATGGACATCACCTCTCTTTACATGGCTTTTTGGGATATTATAACACAAAGAGCCTGCCAGGGGCAGACTCTTTGCAGAAGGTAAGGACTTAAATTTTTACGTTGGAGATTTTTCAATGCAATCGGTTGGCTGACAACGGAACATCTATTTATACCGGCTGGTATCAATATATACCGTAGCCGAAGAATTGGCTCATGCCGCCCTGGGAGCTTTGCCCTCCCTGCATTTCGCCGGAGGCGGAGGTGTTGGTGTCTTCCTCCTCTTTCGTCTCCTCATCGGGGAGCTTTTCATCGAAGGTGATGGTCAGGGTGATATATTCGTCGTCCCGGAAGACCGTCAGCTCGGCGGTGTCCCCGGCCCGGTAGGACTTGACGGCGTTGGTCAGGTCGCTGGCGCTGGAGATCGTGGTGTCGTCCACGGCGGTGATGATGTCGCCCACCTCAAGACCTGCCGCCTCGGCGGCGCTGCCCTCGTTCACGGAGTCGATATAAGCGCCCTCGACCATGCCGTAATACTCGGCGATGGTGGCGGTGACAGTCCGGGCGGACACGCCCATATAGGCCTTATCGGTGACGTAGCCATAGGTCAGGATCTGGTTTGCGATGTGGATGGCCTCGTTGATGGGGATGGCGAAGCCCAGGCCCTCCACGCCGGTGTCGGAATACTTGGCGGTGACGATGCCGATGACCTGGCCGCTGGTGTTATACACAGGGCCGCCGGAGTTACCGCTGTTCACTGCCGCGTCGATCTGGAACATATTCATGGCCACGCCTTCCTCGGTGGTGATGGTGCGGTTGGTGGCGGACACGATGCCGCTGGTCATGGTATAGGTCAGCTCGCCCAGGGGGTTGCCCACGGCGTAGATCTCCTGGCCCACCACCAGCTCGTCGGAATCGCCAAGCTCCGCGGCGTTCAGGCCGGTGGCGTCTATCTTCAGAACCGCGATGTCGCTGTCCTCGTCGAAGCCGACGATCTCGGCCACGTATTCCGTCTCGTCATACATCATCACGGTAATCTCATACCCGCCCTCGTAGGCGTGTCCTCGATGACGTGATAGTTTGTCATGATGTAGCCGTCCTCGCTGATGATGAAGCCGCTGCCGGAAACGCTGGTGGAGGTGGCCTGGCCGAAGACGTTATAGGTGATCTCCGTGGTGATGCCAACAACCTGCTGGGTGGCCAGCTCATAGACGGCGGTGGCCGTGCCGACGGAGGTGCTGGAGGAGGAGACGCTGGTCAGCTCCAGAGTGCTGGAGGAGCTGGAGACGATGGAGCTGCCGGAGCTGTCCTCCGCGCTCTCTGCAATGGCGGTTTCATCGCTGCCGCCGGTGACAAAATAGGTGATGCCGGAGCCGAACAGCCCGGCCACCAGGGCGCACACGATGCAGATGGCGGC
>JAJBVW010000137.1:2710-8413 GCA_020866945.1 Oscillospiraceae bacterium | reverse complement strand
GTGAAACGCAGTACATCTGGGCCGAGGCCGACGGCGGTTACACCTGCACCGCCAGCCGCACCTGCACCGTCTGCAATGACACCGAGACAGCCCATGGAACGGTGATCGGCGAACAGCCCATCGACCCCACCTGCACGGAAAAGGGGGAAATGACCTATACGGCCACCTTCAGTGATTGCGAGTGGGCGAAGGAACAGACCGCAACGGCGGATATTGCCCCCACGGGCCATACCTACGGCGAGCCGGTCTTTGCCTGGGCGGATGACTATTCCACCGCCACCGCTGCATTCACCTGTGAAGCGGGGGATAATACGGTGAAGCTGGAATGCGAGGTGACGAGCCGCACCACGGCGGCAAGCTGCACCGTGGCGGGGGAGACGGTTTACACCGCCGCCGTCACCTTCGGGGAGACGGAATACACCGAGACACAAACTGTTGCCATTCCTGCCGCGGGCCACAGCTGGGGCGATTGGGAGACCGTGACCTCCCCCACCTGCGAGGACGAGGGCAGCGAGAGACGGGTCTGCGCCGTCTGCGGCCTGACCGAGACCCAGGGGGTTGACGCCGCGGGCCATAGCTGGGAGACGGAATACACCATCGACCAGGCGGCCACCTGCACCACGGACGGCAGCCAGTCCATCCACTGTGCCAGCTGCGACGCGGTGAAGGACAGCGAGGTCATTCCCGCCACCGGCCACAGCTATGAGGAGACGGTGGTGGCCCCGACCTATACCGAGGAGGGCTACACCCTGCACACCTGCACCGTCTGCGGCCACAGCTATACGACGGATCCCACCCCTGTCCTGACCGTGGTCATTGGCGAGACGGACGAGGAGGAAGTGAAGGTAGAGACCCGCACCAACACCGAGGAGCTGACCGCGGTGCCGGAGACCCTGACAACGATTTACAGCACGGTGGAGGAGCTGACGGAGGATTTGACGGAGGCGGTGGTCAGCCGCGTTTCCGCAAGCGTGAGCTACACCGAGAACAATGTGACGGTGCACGATGTCACGCTGCAATACCAGATTAACGACGGCGATTGGATCGACGCCACGGAGGAGAACTTCCCCGCCGCCGGCATCACCGTCACCCTGCCCTATCCCGAGGGGTCGGGCATGGACGACGATTTCGTGGTGGTGCATATGTTCACCGTCACCTCCGAGAAGCTGGGTACCGTAGCGGGCGAGGTGGAATATCCCGCCGTTACCAAGACAGCGGACGGCCTGGTGGTTACGCTGAAGGGCCTGTCCCCGGTGGCGATTGCCTGGACGGAGGGCGAGACCACTAATACCACCAGCACCGCAACCGCGACCCCGGCCGCGACCGCGCAGGCATCCCCGGCAACCGGGGACGATATGGCCCCGGCCCTGTGGCTGGCGCTGCTGGCCATCACCGGCTGCGGCCTGACCGCCATAGCCGTCATGAAAAAGAAAAAGTCCAGACGGTAAACGCCGGACTTCCAACGCAGCGAAAGGGCGGCTCCCGGAGGAGCCGCCCTTTCCAGTCTGTGTTTGTCTTATTCCTCCCGCCGGACGATGGCCTTCATGGGGCATTTTTCGGCGCACAGGCCGCAGCGGGTGCAATAGGCCTGGCGAATGATGAAGGGCGGCGCGCCGCCGGATATGCAGCCCTCCCGGCATACGCGGGTGCAGGTGCCGCAGGCGACGCAGCGGTCGGTGATATAATAAAACGGGGAAGACGGGGCCATGAGGGACGCCTCCTTTTTAATATGGGTGTCGCACGGGGAAATCGGGTTTGACAACTGCTGACGCAGGCGATAGAATATTGTGTTGAAAAGCTATATGTGAGAGGTGCTTCGTATGGACAGGATCATCCGGGCGACAGCCGGAGAGGATTTTATAAAAATGTCGGTCATCGACGCGAGAGACACGGTGCAGCGGGCCAGAGAGATTCATAACTGCACGCCCACGGCGGCAGCCGTTCTGGGCCGGACGCTGTGCGCCGCATCCCTTTTGGGGAACATGATGAAGGAGGATAACGGCAGCGTTACCGTCCGCGTGAGCGGCGTCGGCCCCGCCGTAACGGTCATGTCCTTCTCAGACAGCCAGGGGAATGTCCGCTGGTATATGGACAATCCCGCCGTCAGCCTGCCCCTGCGGGCCGATGGAAAGCTGGATGTGGGCGGCGCGGTGGGCCGGGACGGAATGCTCACCGTCAGCCGGGACATCGGTCTGCGGGAGCCGTATGTCGGCTCCACCGCCCTGGCCAGCGGGGAGATTGCGGAGGATCTCACTGCCTATCTGCTGGAGAGCGAGCAGGTGCCATCCGCCTGCGGCCTGGGCGTGCTGGTGGACAGAGATACGTCCATCAGGGCGGCCGGCGGGTTTATCGTGCAGCTGATGCCCGGCGCGGATGAAAAGCTCATCGACCTGCTGGAGGAAAATATTTTCATGATGGATCAGCTGACCACCATCCTGGACGAGGACGGGGCGGAAACGGTGTTTGCCCAGGTTCTGAAGGGGCTGGACTATCATATCGTCAGCCGGGAACCAATCGCTTATCGCTGCGGATGCAGCCGGGAGCGGCTGGCGGAGGTTCTCTCCTGCGTAGACCGTGCCGAGCTGGAGGACATGATAAGCCAGGGCCAGGACACGGAAATCCGCTGCGATTTCTGCGGGGAGCAATATGTTTTCACCCCGGAGGATATTCAGGCGCTGATGGAGGCGTAATGCTTCGCCTCCATCAGCGCCCCGTGTTTCATTGCCAGAGCTGCTTCGGATAGATGCCGCGCTCCTGCATTTCGCGCAGGGCGGCCTGCAGGGCGGGGAGGTCGGCGCGATACGTCACGCCGTGCCATACCTCGTCGGTGGGGAGGATCCTTACCTGGTCTGTTCCGGCGGCGAGGCGGGCGTTTACGACGCCGGGGAGGAAAAACTCCGCCTTTTCCGGGTTTGCTGGCATATCCTTTTCCAGAAATTCCGTGAGATGCGCCCCGATGGCGTTCAGAAAGCTCTCCCGGAAGGCCCAGGTGTTCAGGCTGACGGGAGCCTCCGGGTCAAGGGCTGTCCAGGTCTCGCCGCCGTCGTCCGTATAGGCGGGGCTGGACGCCGGGCCGCGGATGGCGGTCAGCTCCGTCACGGTGAGAAGCTGGCCCTGCTCATCCGCCGTGCATATCCCCCGGGCCACGGTGCCGTTTTCCGTCAGGGTGTTTTTCAGCCGATAGGCCACCAGACCGTGCGTGTGCTCATCTCCCGGCTGGGAGAGGAAATCATAGAGAGCTGTGAACGCGCCCCGGCCATAGAAATCGTCCGCGTTGATGACGGCGAAGGGGCCGTCTATCTCCTGCCGGGCCGCCCATACCGCGTGGGCGGTACCCCAGGGCTTTTGCCGGGTTGAAGGGACGGTATAGCCCTCCGGCAAATCGTCCAGGGCCTGGAAGGCGTAATGCAGGTCGCACCGGGAGGCCATGCGGTCTCCGACCTGGGCGCGGAAATCCGCCTCGATCTCCTTCTTGATGACGCATATCACCTTTTGAAATCCGGCCCGCACCGCGTCGTAGACGGAATAGTCCAAAATCACCTGCCCCGTCTGGTCAACGGGGGTCATCTGCTTCAGTCCCCCAAAGCGACTGCCCATCCCGGCGGCCATAATGACAAGAATCGGCTCCATATTTATATATCCTCTGTGCGGACGCCGTGTTCAATATCCCGGATGTCGTAGGGGACGGTCTGGTAGACGCAGTAGTTCAGCCAGTTGCCATACAGCAGATGGGCGCAGGAGCGCCATGTCACTACCGGGTCGCGGGTGATGTCGTCATTGGGAAAATAGTTTTTCGGCAGGTCGATAGGCTTCCCGGCGGCTACGTCCCGGAGATACTCCCGCTTCAGGGTGTCCCGGTCATATTCCGCATGGCCCATGAGAAACACCTGGCGGCAGCGGTCAGTTTTGACCGCGTATACCCCGGCCTCCGGGGAGGCGGCCAGGATTTTCAGTTCCGGGACGGCCTCAATGTCCGCCCGGTCGGTGGTGGTGTTCCGGGAGTGGGGGACAAGGAAATGGTCGTCAAAGCCGCGAAAGAGGATATAGTTCGGCTCCTCGACCGTGTGCTGGAATACGCCGAAGAGCTTTTTGTCCAGCGTCCGCTTGGGTATGCCGTAGTGGTAGTACAGCGCCGCCTGCGCACCCCAGCAGATGTGAAGGGTGGAGTGGACGTGGGTCTTTGACCACTCCATGATTTCGCACAGCTCCGGCCAGTAGTCCACCTCCTCGAAGGGCATCAGCTCCACCGGCGCGCCGGTGATGACAAGCCCGTCGAAATAGCGGTGGGACACCTGGTCAAAGGTCTTGTAAAAGGCCAGCATATGCTCCTCTGACGTGTTTTTGGAGACGTGGCCCGAGGGAGCCAGCAGCTCCATTTCAATTTGCAGGGGGGTGTTCCCCAGCACCCGGGCAAGCTGGGTCTCTGTGGTGATTTTGTCCGGCATCAGGTTCAAAAGCAGGATTTGCAGGGGCCGTATATCCTGGCTGACGGCCCTGGTCTCTGTCATGACGAAGATGTTTTCCTGGGTCAGAACGTCGGTGGCAGGGAGACGGCTTGGTATCTTGATGGGCATTTTACACGACCTCCAGGGCGCTGGCTATATCGTCTATCAAATCCCGCTTGTCCTCCAGGCCGCAGGACAGGCGCACCAGCCCCGCCGGGATTCCGGCTGCCTGGAGCTGCTCGTCTGTCATCTGGCGGTGGGTGGAGCTGGCGGGGTTCAGGCAGCAGGTGCGGGCGTCGGCCACATGGGTCTCGATGGCGGCCAGGCGCAGGGAGCGCATAAAGGCGCTGGCGGCGTCCCGCCCGCCCTTCAGCTCAAAGGACACCACGCCGCAGGAGCCGTTCGGCAGATACTTCTGGGCCAGGGGATAATAGGGGTCGTCAGGCAGACCGCAGTATATGACCCGCGCTACCTTGGGATGTGCGGCCAGGTATTCCGCCACGGCCTGACCGTTTTCGCAGTGCCGGGCCATGCGGACGTGAAGGCTCTCCAGCCCCATATTCAGATAAAAGGCGTTCTGCGGGGACTGGATGGCCCCGAAGTCCCGCATGAGCTGGGCGGTGCATTTGGTGATGAACGCGCCCCCCTGGCCGAATTTTTCCGCGTAGGTAATGCCGTGATAGCTGTCGTCCGGGGTGCAGAGACCGGGGAATTTTTCCGCGTGGGCCATCCAGTCGAAGTTGCCGGAGTCCACAATGGCCCCGCCCACCGCAACGCCGTGGCCGTCCATATATTTGGTGGTGGAGTGGGTCACAATGTCCGCGCCCCACTGGATCGGGCGGCAGTTCACCGGGGTGGGGAAGGTGTTGTCTACAATGAGAGGCACGCCATGGTCATGTGCGGCCTTGGCGAAGCGCTCGATGTCCAGCACAGTCAGGGCCGGGTTTGCGATGGTCTCCCCAAAGACGCATTTGGTGTTGGGCCGGAAAGCGGCGTTCAGCTCCTCCTCCGTGCAGTCCGGGGCCACAAAGGTGGTTTCAATGCCCATCTTTGCCATGGTGACGGCCATCAGGTTGAAGGTGCCGCCGTATATGCTGGAGGAGGATACGATATGATCCCCGCAGCCCGCAATATTGAACATGGCGAAGAAGTTGGCCGCCTGGCCGGAGGAGGTCAGCATACCGGCGGTGCCGCCCTCCAGGGCGGCAATTTTTGCGGCCACATGGTCGTTGGTGGGGTTCTGGAGCCGTGTATAGAA
>JAJBVW010000137.1:0-2700 GCA_020866945.1 Oscillospiraceae bacterium | reverse complement strand
TGCTCGGGCCTCCAGGTCGAACTGCTTTCCCATGTCCTCCTATGTGTCGTATTGGAAGTGGGTTGATTGGATAATTGGTATCTGCCGCGGCTCTCCGTTGCCGGGGGTATAGCCGCCCTGGACGCAAATGGTATCGGGACGATAATCGCTCATGGGAGAACTCCTTTCAAACGCAAAACGGCTCCGGCCTGGGGCCGGATAACAGCCGTCGTTTGGTTATTTTGGTTATTTTTATATTGTATAACAGGGACTGTCACCCAGTATAACACGGCCAGACGGATTTTACAATTCAGCGAATCGCAAGAATCGGGGAAAACCGGGCATAGTATATATAGGCAGTGGGAAAGGAATTTTAGCACTCAATGACTTTGAATGCTAAAATTCACAATTTGTTCATATATGCACATAAATTTGTTCACAAGTTATGTGTATTATATACTCAAATAAAAAATATGGAGGTTGAACACAATGTTTGATATGATTCCTTTCACCACTACCACCACAAAGAAGCAGTACAAGACCAACAGCAGATGGGATCCGTTCCAGGAGTTTTTCGGAACCGTCGTCTACTCCGCCGCCACGGACATCCGGGAGACCGACGAGGCGTTCATGCTGGAGACCGAGCTGCCAGGCTATGACAAGAGCGAGATTTCCGTCAACATGAAGGAGGGCGTTCTGACCATCCACGCCGAGCATAAGGAGGATGACAACGACAATAAGGACTATATCCGCCGGGAGCGCACCTGGAAGACGGTGGATCGCAGCTTTGAGGTCACCGGCGTAGACGCCGCCGGCATCACCGCCGAATACGTCAACGGCATTCTGAAGCTGACTCTTCCCAAGCTGCCCGAGGTTATCCCCGAACAGCATCAGATCGAAATTCAATAACGCAGAAACCAGCTATGGCGGCCGCAAAAACGGCCGCCATATCGTTTTGTCAAAAAGGCGCGGCTTTCCTTCTGTGAAAGCTGCGCTTTTTTCAGGAAAGCGCCGGCAGTATTCCATCTTGCGGCGAAGCGGGATTTGGCTTATAATATAGCGTATGAGAACATATGATGCGGGAAAATGTGATATTGTGGTGATTGGCGCGGGCCACGCGGGCATCGAGGCGGCCCTGGCAGCGGCGCGGCTGGGACTTGATACGGTGTGCTTCACCATCAGCTTGGACGCGGTGGGAAATATGCCCTGCAACCCGGCTATCGGCGGCACCGGCAAGGGCCATCTTGTCCGGGAGCTGGACGCCTTGGGCGGCGAGATGGGCCGGGCTGCGGACAGGGCCTGTATTCAATACCGTATGCTGAATCTGGGAAAAGGCCCCGCCGTTCACTCCCTCCGCGCGCAGGCTGACCGCCGGCGCTATCAGGAGCTCATGAAGCAGACGCTGGAGCGGCAGGAGAACCTGCGTTTAAAGCAGGGCGAGGTGGTTTCCATCGTCGTGGAAAACGGCCGTGTCGCCGCTGTCACCACGGACAAGGGGGCGGTCTGGCAGGTGAAGGCGGTGATTGTCGCGACCGGAACCTATCTTGGAGGCCGCACCATCACCGGGGAGGCGGTGCGCGATTCCGGGCCGGACGGCCTGGCGGCCTCCCTGCCGCTGACGGACTGCCTGACGGGGCTGGGACTGCGTATGCGCCGCTTCAAGACCGGCACGCCTCCACGGGTGAACGCCCGGACGGTGGATTTTTCCCAGATGGAAATACAATACGGGGACGCAGAACCGCAGCCCTTTTCTTTTTCCACGGAGAAGGCCCCGGAAAACCGGGCCGTCTGCTGGCTGACCTATACGAACGAGCGCACCCACCAGGTCATCCGGGATAACCTTGACCGCAGTCCGCTGTATGACGGGGTGATTCAGGGCGTCGGCCCCCGTTACTGCCCCAGCATCGAGACGAAAATCGTTACCTTCCCGGATAAGCCCCGGCATCAGCTTTTCATCGAGCCGATGGGGCTTCACACGGAGGAACTGTATGTCCAGGGGTTTTCCTCGTCCCTGCCAGAGGAGGTGCAGATACAGATGCTGCGCACCCTGCCCGGAATGGAGCGGGCGGAGATCACCCGCCCAGCCTATGCCATCGAATACGACTGCGTTGACCCCACGGAGCTTTACCCCACCCTGGAGACGAAGAAAATTTCCGGGCTATACGGGGCGGGACAGTTCAACGGCTCTTCCGGTTATGAGGAGGCCGCCTGTCAGGGGTGGCTGGCCGGGGTGAACGCCGCCATGAAAATTCTGGGCCGGGAGCCGGTGATATTAAAGCGCTCTGACGGCTATATCGGCACGCTGGTGGACGATTTGGTGACAAAGGGCACCAACGAGCCTTACCGCATGATGACAAGCCGCTCTGAATACCGCCTCCTGCACCGGCAGGATAACGCCGATTATCGACTTGCAAATATTGGATACAGCATCGGCCTCGTGAGTCAGGATCAGTACCAGCGGGTGCTGGATAAATATGCAATGGTAGACCGGGAGATAGAACGGCTGAAAAAGAGCAGGCTTTACCAGCTTTTGAAGCGCCCGGAGAATACCTACGCCTCCCTGGCCCCGCAGGATCCGGACAGGCCCGATTTGCCGCGGGCGGTGACGGAGGAGGTGGAAATATCCATCAAATATGAGGGATATATCCGCCGCCAGCTCAAGGAGGTGGAGGCGTTCTCCAAAATGGAGAACCGCCGTATTCCCCCGGATACCGACTATGA